>CAZHIK010000145.1:0-12915 GCA_964532635.1 uncultured Enterobacterales bacterium | reverse complement strand
GGAGCCCGGCTGCGCACCCGTCAGGGCGAGATGGTCGCGCGCTTCTTCCGCCAGTTCGGTCTGGGTCTGGGCTTCGAGACCCTGCTGGTTGCAGTGTTCATCGCGGTCTACGTGATGGTGGTCAGCGGAGGCGGCGACTCCACCCTGTGGGATCTGAGCGGCGAAGACCTGGTCAAGGCCGGCGGCAACTTCCACAGCGTCGAGCCCGGGCAGGCTTGGAGTCGATACCCCTGGTTCTTCCGCCCCACCCTCGAGCTCCAGTACTGGCGCTTGTGGACCTGCACCTTCCTGCACGGGGGCCTCATCCACCTTGGCTTCAACATCTGGGCACTGCTCTACATCGCACCCCGGGTGAGGGAGATCTTCGGCACCAACAAGGCGCTGGTGGTCTACGTGGTCAGCGGAGTGCTGGCCGGCGCGGCCTCTCTCGCCTGGGCGGTGCTGATGGGCAAGGGCATGGTGGGCATCGGCGCCTCGGGCGCGGTGTGCGGCTTCATCGGGTTGCTGCTGGTGTGGGGTCACACCGACGGCACCATGTACGGCATCCGTTTGCGCAACTCCATGGCGCGTTGGGTGCTCTACATCGTGGTGTTCGGGATCTTCTGGGGTATGGGCGGTGGCGGCTCGGTAGACCATGCCGCCCACTTCGGTGGCCTGGTGGCAGGTGGGTTGATGGCCATGCTGCTGTCGCCCAACATCAAGCGGGGCGACGCCACCCCCTGGCGCATGGCTGGCCTGGCCGCGGCCCTGCTCTGCGCGGCCGGAGCGGCGTTCACCGGCTACAGCGCGCTGATGTAGGGAATCAGGGCAGCGGCCCCGCGTTCTAGTCGCCCATCACGCTGTCGTAGAGCCAGACCTTGCCTTCCATGGGGTAATAGGCGGCCATCATGATGTCGTCGTCGCCGTCGCCGTCGTAGTCGCGGAAGCTGGCGGCCCAGCCGAACAGGTCGTCCTGGTACTTCGACGCGAAGTAGTAGGGGCTGTCGCCGGCGCTGGCGGTGCCACCGGCGGCCATGTCGGCGCCGAGCCACAGGTAGTTCTCGGACTTGATGCCACTGACCTGGTCGCCCATGTGGACGAAGACGAGGTCACCACGGCCGTCACCGTCGATGTCGGCGGGGCGCTCGGCGGCGGTGCCGCGGCCGAACTCCTGGGAGCCGGTGATGGTGAAGGTGGCCAGGTCGGAGGCGGTGCCGCCGCCCATGGCGTCGTCGCCGGGGATCACGTAGACCACACCGCCTTCCTCGACGCCGGCGTCGGAGTACCAGCCCGAGGCCAGGACCTCGTCGTAGCCGTCGCCGTCCATGTCGTAGGTCCAGCCGTTGCGCCAGCCGATTCCCTCGGAGTCGGAGCCTCCGATGATGGAGGCTGCGGAGGTGGTGAAGGTGCCGCCCAGGGCGATGTCGGAGCCCGCCAGGATGTACTGGGCGCCGTTCTTGCCTTCCATCACGTAGAACTTGCCCGAGACGTCGAGCACCCACTGGAAGCCGTCGGCGCCGGTAACCAGGTCGGCCAGGCCGTCGCCGTCGAAGTCTCCACCACCCACGGTGTCGCCGCCGTAGCCGCTGGCCGAGAAGCTGGCGAGGGCGTCGGACGAGGACATGTTGCCATCGAGCGCTTCGGCGCCGGACCAGATGTCCATCTCGAGGGAGCCGGTGATGTCGTAGGTGGAGGTGATCAGCTCCACCTTGCCGTCGCCGGTGACGTCGTCGAGCACCGCGTTGTCGCAGCCGTAGTAGGAGGAGCCGTACAGGGCGGCCACGGCGTCGGAGGCGGTGATGTCGCCCAGGTCCAGGACATCGGCGCCGCTGAACAGCAGGGCCGCGCCCTTGTAGCCGCTGACGGTGTAGAGCGGGGAGCCCGCCAGGATCTCGTCGTAGCCGTCGTCGTCGAGGTCGGGGACCACCGCCATGCCGTAGCCCAGGTACTCGTTTGCGCCGCCGGTGATGGTGGCGATCTCGTTGTCGGCGAAGTTGGAGCTCTCACCCTCGCCCGCACCGGGCAGGATGTAGCAGCGGCCCTGGATGTAGGACTCCTTGTCGAGGGAGCAGTAGCCCCAGTAGGGACCACAAGCGACCACATCGTCCAACCCGTCGCCGTCCATGTCGGAGATCCAGTCGGCGCGCCAGCCGATGTAGTTGTCGTAGTCGCTGTAGTTGCTGCCCAGGAACTCGGCGGAGGCGTCGGCCTGATCGATGCGGCCGGGCTCGCCGTTGCAGTCGTGGTCCTGCTCGTCGAGCAGCTCCGGGGCGCCGTAGTAGGTGGTGGCGTCGGTGTCGTCGCAGTCGGTGCCGCCGTAGTCCTCGTGGTCGTCGCCGTCGGCGTCCTGGTCGTAGTCGGACTGCAGGTCGCAGTCGCCGTCGATGCCGTCGTACCAGACCTCCTCGGCGCCCGGGTAGGACTCCGGGATGTCGTCGTTGCAGTCCTCCCAGCGGTCGTAGCCATCGCCGTCGCAGTCGTCGGTCTGCTCGGATCCGTCGCAGTCGGCGTCGACGCCGTCGTAGCGGTCCTGGCAGGTCTCCTCGGCGCCCGGGTTGATGTCGGGGTTGCCGTCGTTGCAGTCGTCGCCGCCCACGGCCTCGCCGTCGTAGCCGTCGCCGTCCCAGTCGGTCAGGTCGCCGTCGCCAGCGCAGTCGTTGTCCTTGCCGTCGTAGGGCACCTCGTCGGCACCGGGGTAGACGTAGGGATCGTTGTCGTCGCAGTCCTCGGGGGGGGAGAAGCAGTCGCCGTCAGCGTCCTCCTCGGGCGGTGGGCAGGAGTCGGTGGTGCTGGGCTCTTCGCCGGTGTCGTCGGTCTTGTCGCCGCAGGCGACGGTGAGGCTGAGGCCGGCGAGCATGAGGATGAGGCTGGGGCGCATGACGGAGGCTCCTTTGGGCGGGACGCCGACATCATATCTCGAGCGCTCCGAGACCGGGTCGGAGGTGGGTCCTCCTCACGCATCGTTCACGGTTTTCCACAGGTGACGAGAAGAGCCCTTCACAATCCCGAGACAATTGTCAGGCGCGCTGTCTTTCCAGCTTTGCTTTGACTATTTTCGTTGCTCATCTGTGACGACGGTGCGGTGAGGTCGCCCTGTGGTACCGAGATCACCACAGCTTTTCCACCGCGAGATGGAAGCGAAACGGGCACTGAGCACAGTGCCTGTGCCGAACCGCCGAGGCCTGGCACCCGGAGGGTGCGTCGGACCTACTTGTGGCGGAAGACGATGCGACCCTTGGACAGGTCGTAGGGCGAGACGGCCACGGTGACCCGGTCGCCCAGGACGACGCGGATGCGGTAGCGGCGAAGCTTGCCGGCCAGGTGGGCCTGGACGTTGGTGCCGGCAGTGGTCTCGACCAGGAAGGTGCCACCGGGGTGCACTTCTTTGATCACGCCTTCGATCTCGATCAGATCATCACTGGCCACGGAGGTCTCCTCTGGAGGGGTGAAGCGGGGGACAGGCTAATCGGCGCAGGGCCGATCCTCAAGTCCTGTATGGACGAGAGCGCGGGTTTTCCGAGGTCGCACAGAGCGTGGGCCGGAGCCAGCATGTCTCGTCTCGTCGCTGCTCCTCGAGATGCTGTCAAGGGTCTTTGCTCGTGGTGGTGGGCGCCGATGCGCTTAGTGGTCATCCCATCGTCCATGCCATCACCGGAGAGCGAACCGTGAGCTGCCTGCGCAACGCCGCCACTCTCCTCGCCGCCTCCCTCTGCTGGGGTGTCCCGGTGGACGCCGATGCGGGCTGGAGGGCTCGGGCCGAGGCCCTCCAGGCCGAGGCCGCGGAGGTTCAGGAGCAGAGGCAGTCTGGGCAGCAGGCGCTCGAGTCGGAATCCCCCGTGTCTGTAGGGCAGGTCCCTTCGCCTCGGCCCCGGACGCTCGTGGCCCGAGAGGCGATCGAGGCCGGGGAGGGCCTGCAGGTGCCCGGCTATGCCCCGCTGGTGCTGTCCGACGACCAGATCGAGGGTGCCCGGGACGCGGGTGTGGTGAACGAGGATCAGCTGCGATGGCTCCGGCCCAGGGCCTCGGCCTTGCCTCCCAATCCGCATGCCACCACCGACTTCACCGCCTACACCCTGCAACCGGGTGAGCTGAAGATCGGGCTGGCCGGCGTGGGCGTGGGCGTGCTGCCCAACATTCAGGCCACCACCATACCCGCGCTGCTCTACACCGGGCTTCCCAACTTCAACTTCAAGGTCAACGCGCTGCGGGCGGGGCCGCTGAACCTGGCGGTCACCGGCTCACGCACCTGGTTGAACCAAGAGAGCTTCCGCTCGGCCCACACCGGGGCGGGGGCCGTGGCGTCCCTGCGCATCGTTCCGGCGTGGTCCGTGCACGGCGGGGTGAGCTGGGCGGGCCTGAGCGCCAAGGGTGTGCCCGATCTGTGCGCACTGTCGCCCTTGCTCACCGACGGTGCCAACCTCGAGGGCGTCTGCCAGCAGGTCTCGGCGAGCGATCCCCAGCCTGTGACCACCTCGGGCAGCAGCTTCGGCTTCGAGGGCAACGACCTGTTCGGGGAGATCATGTGGGTGCGCGCCGCCACCGATATCCGCCTCAACCGCCGCGATAGCATCATCCTGCAGGCCTCGGCCGTGCCCTACGCCCGTGTGCAGTTGGCGGACGAGGTGGAGGTGCCCGAGATCGCGTTGCTGAACGAGGTGCTGGCATACGATGGCCGGGTGCCCCTCGACACCATGTACATGGTGAGCGCGGCCTACCAGGTGGCGTGGAAGAACGTCCACCTGCGCGTGGGTGTCGGCACCTCCAGCCTGCCCCTGGCCTGGCTGACCCAGACCACCGAGCTGAGCGTGCACTTCGGCGGCAAGGACAACAGGCAGCGGTCCAAGCAGCAGCGCACCTGGCGTCGAAACCGCCGCCATCTCGGTCGAGGGCTGGACGGCGTGGAGGGGTAGGGACGGAGTGAGGCGGCCGGCGGCCAAGAGTGGGTGTGCTGGGGTGAGCTGGGCGAGTTGTGGCCGTCTCGCGGCCAAGAGTGGGTGTGCTGGGGTGAGCTGGGCGAGTTGTGGCCGTCTCGCGGCCAAGAGTGGGTGTGCTGGGGTGAGCTGGGCGAGTTGTGGCCGTGGGGCTCGAGTGGAGGGCTCGCGCGCGATCACGGCCAGAGGGGATAGGCTCCGCTCATGAACATCACCATCCCCTTCGAGGACTACGTCAACCGTGCGAGCAGGCAGCTGGGTCGTGGCTGAGTTCTGGGAAGAGGGCCTGATCCTGAAGGTGTTGGCGGGCAGCCGCGCCCACGGCTTGGAAACCCCCGACAGCGACACCGACACCCGCGGGGTGTGCATCCCACCGCGGCGCTTCCTGCTGGGCCTGTCCCGCTTCGAGCAGCACGTCAGCGACGACGGTGACCACGTGGTCTGGTCCCTGCGCAAGTTCGTGTCGCTGGCCTGCAAGGGCAACCCAAACCTCATCGAGGTGCTGTACACCGACCCGGCGCACCAGCTCCACCTGGACCCGCTGGGAGAGCGCCTGCTGGCGGAGCGGAGCCTGTTCTTGACCTGCCAGGTGGGCACCAGCTTCGTGCGCTACGCCGAGCAGCAGCTGGGGCGCATGGAGCGGCACTATCGCTGGTTGGCTTCACCGCCGCAGGGCCAGCCCAACCCCCGGGAGTTCGGTGGGCGTGAGGTCCGAGGCGGCTACCGCTTCCCCGACACCGCAGCGGAGAAGGCCTACCGATCCGCCATGAAGCACTGGACGGCGTACCGCACCTGGCGGCGGGACCGGAACCCGGCTCGTGCGGCCCTCGAGGAGCGCTACGGCTACGACACCAAGCATGCCATGCACCTGTGTCGACTGCTGCGCATGGGGCGGGAGATCCTCGAGGAGGGCGTGGTCAGGGTGTTTCGGCCCGATGCAGACTGGTTGCGGGGCGTCCGCGGCGGCGCCTTGTCCTACGAGGACCTGCTCGAGCTGGCGCGGGCCGAGGTGGAGGCCTTGCCGGCACTCGCGGCGACCTCTTCCCTTCCCGAGCGTCCGGATCGGGACGCCGCCGAGGCCCTGGTCATCGAGCTGCACGAGCGCTTCCTGGCCCGGGCCTAGAGAGCCCATCGGGCAGCTGCGGTCCGAGCGCGCCCTGTGGCATCATGCCTGGGTGATCACCGCGTTGCCCTTCCTGCTGCTCTTGACCGCCTGCCCAGGGCCGCAGGTCGGGGTGCCCTTGGATTCGGGGCCACCAGGGGACTCCTCCCCGGGCGACAGCGGCGTGGAGCACATCCCCGACGCCTGGGAGCCGCCGGTCTACGACCCCATGGCCCTGCCCGAGGACGTGCCGCGGATCAACATCGTGCTGGATCGCGACGCCATGGCCCGGTTGGACGCCGATCCCTTCCACGCCGAGGACGAGCGGGGCGTGTTCATCGACGGCGACGGGGTGGAGCACGAGGTGGACATCAGCTACCGCGGCGCCTACGCGCTGCAGAGCGTGATGGCCTACTACGACCTGAGAAACTGGAAGATCAAGTTCGACGGCGACGACCGCTACCTGGACCGGCGGGAGTGGAACTTCAACTACGAGCCCCACTTCCAGCAGAAGCTGGCCTACGACCTGATGCGCTTCGCGGGGGTGGCGGTGCCCGGGGCACAGCATGTCATCCTGGAGCTCAACGGCGAGTACCAGGGCATGTACCTGCAGTACGAGGACCCCGACAACACCCACTGGCTCTACGATCACTTCGGCGACGACGAAGGCGATCTGTACAAGGCGGCCTACGACCTGCCCAACGAGACCCAGTACTTCGGAGACCTGACGGTCCTGGGCGAGACCGACGCCGACTACCTGCTGCACTACAACAAGAAGATGGGCGCAGACATGGACGACTACGCCGTGCTGCGCGCCTTCATCGACGAGCTGAACGGGGTGGGGGAGGCGGAGCTTCCGGCTTGGCTCGAGGCCAACGTCGATCTCGAGCGCCTGCGCTCCTACCTGGCGGTGTCCAACTTCATGGCCAACTGGGACGGCTACCCCACCCGCCCCAAGAACTACTGGCTCTACCAGGACGGTCGCAGTGGCGGCATGGTCTACGTGCCCTGGGACATGGACGCGACCTTCAGCCCCGACGCCGACGGCACCTACAACCAGATGGGGGCCACCGCATCGGTGCTGTTCAGCCTGCTCGAGCAGGAGTACACCCCGCCCCACGACAACGAGGGCTACGACCGGCCGTTGGTGTTCCGGTCCATGGCCGTGGAGGGCCAGCAGGATGCCTACGTGGAGCGGTACCGAGAGCTGAGTGGCTCCATCCTGTCCGAGACCTACCTCGAGGACCGGCTCACTCGGCTGACGGCCATGGTGGAACCCCACATCTCCAGCACGGACCTGTCGCGGTTGCAGAGCTACAACGCGCGGACCCGCCAGTTCATCGAGCAGCGCTGCGCGGTGGTGGAGGGTGAGCTGGAGGGGGCGCGGTAGGTTGTCGAGATGAACGAACGCACTCTCTTCTTGCTGGTTCTGGCCGGTCTGGCGGCCGGCTGCGGCGAGAGGCAAGCGTGCCCGGAGGACAGTGGAGCCGTACCCGACTGCGCGGAGGGCTACCTGGACGACCGCGGGCAGTGCGTACCCGACAGCTGCGGCACGGGGACCTGGGGGAGCCTGGAGGTGGACGGCTCCACCGTCTACGTGGACATCGCCACCGCCGAGGGCGGGGACGGCAGCGAGGGAGCGCCGCTACGCAGCATCCAGGCGGGATTGGACCTGGCGGGGAGCCGTGGTGGTGGGATGGTGGCCGTGGCCGCTGGGACCTACTCGGAGACGCTGGAGTTCACGAGCGACCACGCCGGCGTGCACCTCGCGGGGCGCTGTCGGGAGCTGGTGACGCTGGATGCGAGCGGCGGCGAAGAGGAGACACCGGGCGTCGATGTCGACACCAAGTACGGCGAAGCCGAGCTGTCGGGGGTGAGCGTGGTTGGAGCCAGGTACAGCGGGGTGCGGGTGAGCACGGGGCAGGTGCGGCTGGCGGGGCTACGGGTGGAGAGCAGCGAATTCGTGGGGGTCGCAGCCTATCGGGGGACCAGCACGGGGGCGCCGTCCGTCCTGGTTGTGGAAGGCTGCGAGATCGTGAGCAACTCGACGGTCGGGGTGCTCGCCGCTGACTCGGGCACCGAGGTCACGCTGATGGACACGGTCGTCCGTGAGTCCGTGTCAGGCGCGGACCGTGTCACCGGGTACGGCATCCAGGTCAGCGGCGGTGCTGCGCTCCGGGCCGAGGGCTGCGAGCTGGTGGGCAACCAGGATGTCGGGATCGTGGCCGCCGACCCGGGCAGCGAGGTCACGCTGGTGGACACGGCCATTCGGGACACCCAGCTTAGCTGGGATGAGCCGCTCTCCAGCTACGGCGTTGGCGGGTACGGAATCACCGTCGCGAACGGTGCGGTCCTCTGGGCTGTGGGCTGCGAGCTGACGCGCAACCACACCGCAGGGATCGTGCTGAACAATCCAGGCACCGAGGCCGACTTGGTGAGCACGGTGGTCGAGGGCACGCGACCCGACATGGCGAGGGAGGGTGGTCGTGGCATCGATGTCCTCGACGGCGCTTCGCTCTGGGCCCAGGACTGCGAGGTGGTGGGCAACACGGTGGCCGGGATCGCGGCCCAGGGGACCGAGACCATGGTCGAGCTGTTCGGCTCGGTGATCCGGAACACCCGGCCGTACTGGGACGGTGACCTTGGGTACGGTGTCCAGGTCGGTATCGGCGCGGGTTTGTGGATCGACGACTGCGAGTTCGACAACAACTCGAACATGGCGATCCTGGCGGACGGCGTGGGCACCAGGGTCGTGCTCCGCGACTCCACCATCCGAGGCACGACTTGCGGCCGTGGACCGCTCGGCGCAGTGAGCACCGGGCTCACAGCCCAGTCTGGGGCGTCGGTATCCGCCTCAGGGCTGCACGCCGAGAGCAACGAGGGGCCGGGCCTGCATGTCACCAGGGGCGCCAGCCTTTCCTGCACGGACTGCACCCTGCTCGGAAACGCCTTCGCGGGGGCGGTGGCGGTCAACGGCGGCCAGCTCGAGCTCGAAGGCTCGACCATCTCCGGCACCCAGGAGAGCATCGACCTCGGTGGCGGGGTGGGGGTCTTCGCTGCTGAGCAGAGCGGCTGGGCCTCGCCTTCCCTGCAGGTCACCGACAGCGCCATCTCCGACAACCCGGTGGCCGGAGTCTGGCTCGCTGGGGCGGGGAGCTACCAGCTGGACCGCGTGACCATCACCGACGGGAGCGGCGTCCCCCACGGCCCGACGACCCGTTGCGGCGACGGGGTGTTCGCCGCGGGCACCACAGCCTGGGACGGTAGCACCGGGCTGAGCATCCAGGACAGCACGCTCTCCGGACACCACGGGGCGGGGGTCTTTCTCGACGACGCTGCGACGGTGCTCGGCCGCAACGCCTGGTCCGAAAACGATCCCGACCTGCTGGTTCAGGGCGACACCTGCCTCTCGCCCCACGATGACTGGACCGACGCGCCGGACCGTGAGATCTGCCCCGCGTTCGATCGGCCCACCTGTCTGCCCGAGTTCCGGCTGAACATCGCCATCGCAGAGCCCGAGCTGGCGATGGTGCCGCTGCCCTCGTTGCCCGGTCCGGTACGATTCCCACGATGAATCGAGCTGCCACCATGGTTTTCCTGCTTGCCGCCCTGGCGGGGTGCGGTGAGAAACAGCGGCGGGAGAAAGACACGGGGACGGTGCCGGAGTGCGCGGAGGGCTGGCTGGCGGATCGGGGGGAGTGTGTGCCCGAGAGCTGCGGGACGGGGACCTGGGGGGAGCTGGAGGTGGATGAATCCACGGTCTACGTGGACATCGAGACCGGCGATGGAGGCGATGGCAGCGAGGGGGCGCCGCTGCGGAACATCCAGGCGGGGCTTGACCTTGCGGGTGGTCGAGGGGGCGGGCTCGTGGCCGTGGCGGCGGGGAGCTATCCGGAGACGCTGGAGATGGGGAGTGACCACGCGGGTGTGCACCTGGCGGGGCGCTGTCGGGAGCTGGTGGTGCTGGATGCGAGTGTGGGGGATGGGGAGACGCCTGGAGTGGACATCGACGCCCGGTATGGGGAGGTCGAGGTCTCGGGGATGAGCGTCGTTGGGTCAGGGAACACCGGGGTGGAGGTGGCTTCGGGAAGCGTTCGGTTGGAGAGACTCCTGGTGAGCGAGAGCGGTTTCGTAGGTGTCATGGCCTATCAATGGAGCGCGACAGCCCCCCTCGACTTGGTGGTAGATGGCTGCGAGCTCGTCGAAAACAACCTGGTGGGCGTCTCCGTCTATGGCTCGAGCACCGAGGTCACGCTGGTGGACACAGCGATCCGGGATACGCGGCCCAGTGTGTACGGGACATACGGGCACGGCATCGAGGTGCATACCGGGGCGTCACTACGGGTAGATGGCTGCGAGCTGGTGGGCAACACGGAGACGGGGCTCGGAGCAGCCGACTCTGGTACAGAAGTCACCTTGATGGACTCCACATTCCAGGACACGCTGCCCGACGTGAATGGAGGGTTTGGGTTTGGCCTGCTGGTCAGCGACGGCGCGGCCATCAGGGCCGAGGGATGCGTACTGTACGGAAACGCGGTCGTAGGAATCGGTGCCATCGACCAAGGCACCGAAGTCACGTTGGTCGATACTGCGATCGTGGGTACCCAGATCAATGATGCAGGGGAGTACGGGGTCGGCATTGATGTTCAAGGCGGAGCGGCGCTCAGAACCGAGGGCTGCGAGCTCATTGGCAACTCGACCGCGGCGGTCCAGGCCTACGACCCTGGTACCGAGGTCACCATCAGGGATACCGAGGTTCGGGGCACACTGCCGGATGGGCGGGGGAAGTACGGCAGCGGCATCAACGTTCAGGACGGAGCGACCCTGTGGGTAGAGGGCTGCGAGTTGCGCGGGAACGCGACCGCAGGGATCTGCGCGAGCGATACAGGCACCGAGGCTACCCTGGTGGCCGTGGCTCTCCGCTTCAACTTGCCGAACGAGCATGGGGAAGGCGGGTACGGCATCTACGCCTATGAAGGTGCAGAGCTGTTGGTGGTCCACAGCGAGCTGGAAGGCAACCACGAGTTGGGCGTCATGGCCAACGACGCTGGAACCGTGGTCACGCTGGTGGATTCGGTGATCCGTGACACCCTTCAAAACGAGGACGGGAAGGGCGGGTACGGCGTGCAAGTCGACAACGGAGCGAGAGTTCTCGCAGAGAGCTGCGAATTGGAGAGCAACAAGGGGGTAGGTGTGTTGGCCTGCGACTCTGGCACCGAGGCAGTGCTGTTGGACACGGTGATCCGAGGCACCCTGCAGTGCGACGCCGAGCAGTCCGGATACGGAATCGCTGCCTACGACGGCGCAGCGCTGCAGGCAGAGGGCTGCCTGCTGATTGGCAACACGGCATTGGGAATAGCAGCCGAGGGCGCGGGCACTGAGGTCATGCTCGTGCACACCACCGTCCGTGACACCTTGCTCGGTGGCTCTGGCGAAGGCGGACACGGCATTCTGGTCGGTGGTCGCGCGGTACTCCGGGCCGAGGGCTGTGAGCTGCAAGGCAACTCAGGGGTTGGGCTGGTGGCGGAGGGGCCTGGTACCTGGGTCGAACTGCAGGACTCTTCCGTCACCGCTACCATGCCAGGATCTGGCAATGAGGGGGGCGCTGCCACGGGGATAACCGCGCAGGAGGGAGCCACTGTGCTGGCCTCCGGGTTCTTCGCCGAGGGCAACGAGGGGCCGGGCCTGCACGTTGCGAGTGAGGGCTCTGTGCTCGTCTGCACGAACTGCGTCGTCATCGACAACGCCTTTGCGGGCGCCGTGGCCCACGACGCGGGAACCATGGAGATTCACGCTTCGACCATTTCGGGCTCTCGAGAGAGTGTGGATCTTGGGGGAGGTGTTGGGATCTATGCTGCACATCCTATGGGGCTCGCCCCGCCCTCCTTGCTCGTCACCGACAGCAGCATCTCGGACAACCCCGTGGCCGGCGTCTGGTTGCACGGTACGGGCGACTACAGGCTGGAGGGCGTCACCGTGTCAGGCGGCAACGGTGTCCCGCATGGCGGTACCATCCGCTGCGGCGATGGGATATTTGCGACAGGCACCGCAGCCTGGGACGGCGGGACGGGCCTCTCCATCGAGGACAGCACCATCTCGGGCAATCATGGGGCTGGGCTCTTCCTGGACGACGCCACCACTCAGCTTGCCAGGAACACTTGGTCCGGCAACTCCCCTGACCTGTTGGTGCAGGGGGAGGCTTGCCTTTCGCCTTGCGAGGAGTGGGCCGAGGTGCCGATCAGTGAGATCTGCCCCGCATGGGACCGGCCGACCTGTGACCTGGTCTTCGGACTCAACTTGGTGCTTGCGGAGTTCGATCCTGCCATGCCGCCGCCACCCATATCGCACGCCACGCCCCTCCGTACCCCTCCGCCCATCCTCGGGCGCAGATGAACTACGCCCCTACATCTGCCTCCTCCCCACGTACAACCACGCCGCCCCGAACCCCAGCGCTCGCGGCGGTTCGACCTGTAGCCCCGCCTCCTCCATCATCCCCGCAAACACCTCGGGCGCCGGAAAGGCCTCCACTGAGCTCTGCAGGTAGCGGTACTCCCGGGCCCCCGACAGCGCCGCACCCACCCGCGGCACCACCTGCCGGATGTGGAAGCGAACCGCCCGGGCCAGCAGCCCCGATCGAGGCTCACCCAGCTCCAGCACCACCACCCGCCCACCGGGTCGAGTGATCCGCGCCATCTCCGCCAGACCCTTGGCCCGGTCGGGCACGTTGCGGATGCCGAAGGCGATGCAGCTCGCCGCGAAGCGCTCATCCTCGAAAGGAAGCTCCTGGGCGTCGCCTTCCAGCAGGGTGATGCGGTCGGCGAGGCCCGCTTGCTCCACCTTTCGCCGCCCTACCTGTCGTTGCCACACACTGGCCATCCGCGAGCGGCGTAGAAACCCCGGACA
>CAZHIK010000144.1:0-12920 GCA_964532635.1 uncultured Enterobacterales bacterium | reverse complement strand
ACCGCCAGCATCCCGCCCCATCGCCAGCCCGAAAGGTCCAGCCCCGCCTGAATGCTCCTCAGCGGAGCCTCTTCGCTCCCATCCCCCCCGTCCGCGGCGCTCGCATCGACAAACACCGTGCTGCCGTCCACCGGCAGATCCCCCCAGGTCCCCTGACCGCAGGCCTCGGGCACACAGGTACCCTCGTCGTCCAGCCAGCCGGGCTCGCAGGCGGTCGAATCGTTGTTCTTCTTGCCCTTGGTGGGCCCGTCGCAGGCTGCGAGCACGCAGAGCAAGAGAGCGGCAGACTTCATGGGCACCCCGGCGAGGACATCGTCTGCCGAGCATATCGCAGGTGCAGGGAAAGCGGTGGTTCAACTTGCCGTGATCCCCCCTCTCCCGCCGCTTCGCGGCCCCCTCTCCCCCGCGGGGAGAGGGGGCGATGGTCTCTCCGCTCTACCGCTCCGGATCCACCCGCGTGTACTCGCTGATCAACGGCTCCAGCTCGTCCGCATACGCGTCCGTCAGCTCCCACAGCTCGGTGTGGGTGGGCTCGAAGGCGTCGTAGATGTCGGTGGTCTGCTGTGGGTCATCGAGGGTGTCGTAGACCTCCAGATCCCCGTCCGTGAAGTCGTAGTGCATGGCCAGATCGCCCTGGCTCACCTGCACCAGGGGGCCCACGCGGCCGATGGTGTCGTGGTAGATGGGGCGGTCGTAGGGGGCCTCGCCTACGGGGTAGCCGGTGACCTCTTCGGGGATGTCGAAGTCGAACCACTGCATGATGGTGGGCACGATGTCGATGTGGGTGGTGGGCTCGGTCCAGGCGCTGGGCTCGATGTCTCGATGCCAGAACATGGCCAGGGCCCCGACCTCTTCTGGGTACAGCTCGTAGGCGTGGCCCCAGTGCTCTCGCTCGTACTTCTGCTCGCCGTGGTCGGTCCAGACCACCACCAGGGTGTTCTCGAGCAGGCCGCGGCTGCTGGCGTCCGCCCAGATGGTCCGGAGCAGGTCGTCCTCCCAGGCCATCTCGCCGTCGTAGCGCAGCTCGAGGTGCTGCATGACCAGCTCGCGCTCTTCTGGCTCCATGTCGTCCAGAGAGAAGCGGGCGTCGTCGTGGCCGGCGGTGGTGGTCAGGTCGTACTCGACCTCGTCGAGTTCATCCAGGCCATCCAGGTACTCCTCGGGCGGGTTGTAGGGGCTGTGGGGCTCCTTGATGTGGATCTGCACGAACCAGCCGTCCTCTTCGGCTTCCCCGGCCTCCTGCGCTTCGAAGAGCAGGTTGCGGGCGTACTCCCAGATGCGTTGGGCGTCGTCGGTCCGGGGGTGTTCGACGTAGGACCAGCCGGAGTCGTGGTGCCAGTCACCCTCGAGCCAGCCGTTCGAGGTGATGAGCATGGTGTAGAAGCCCTGATCCCGCATCCAGGAGGCGATGCTGGGCCGCTCGGGGACCTCGACGCGGTAGGTCCCTGGCAGCTTGGCCACGTAGCCGAAGTCCAGGGAGTCCCGGCCGTTGGCGGCGCACAGGACGCCGCCGAGGGTCCAGTTGGAGCAGGAGCTGTGGCGGTCGAGCACCAGGCTGCGCTCCGCCAGCTCGTCCATGAAGGGGGTGAGACCGCGGGTGCCGCCGTAGCGGGTGAGGTAGTCACGCCGGTAGGTGTCCACCGAGATTACCAGCAGGTTGCGGGCCTCGAAGGGCTTGTCCTCCTGCCGGTTGGGGCAGGCCGTGAGCAACAAGCACAGAGGCAGGAACAGGTTCGCGGGTCGCATGGCGGGGAGCATACTCCGTCGCCGCCGCACCCGCAGGTCGGGGATCGTCTATCAGAAGGTGTCGCCGAGGGGATCCTCGGCCGGCTCCTCGCCCTCGGACTCGTCTTCTCCGTATTCCTCGTCCATGCCGTTGTCGTCGAAGTCGAAGGATCCCACCAGCCTGCCGCCGGGTCGATCCTCGTCCGCCAGCCAGGTGCCGCTGAAGTCGGCCACCTCGGTGTATTCTGCCCGGGCCCAGCCGCCCTGGAACACACCTGTGGGATCCTCGAGCCCGTCGGTGAACCAGTCGCCGGTGAACACGCCGTGCCACTCCACATCCACGGTCTCGCTGTCGCCCAGGAAGTGCCCCTCGGTCTGATCGGTGTTGGTCACGAGGATTCCGGTGAGGGCGCCCAGGATGATGCGGTCGGAGGTCATGAAGGTGCCTTGCGCCCGGAAGCGGTCCTCCTCGAAGTCGCCCTCCACGGGGATGTAGATGGCCCAGAGCACGCCGGCTCGGTCCGTGGTGGGCGGGGGCGGCACCGGGCCGTCCTGGCTCACACAGCCCTCGTCCAAGCCCACGAACCCACACAGCGCGCGGTGGACGGCGTCCTGTTCTCCGGTGGCGGCGGCCGCCGTCATCTGCCGGTCCATGACCTCGAGGGGCTCGGAGCTGCAGCCGATGGTCAGCAGGGCGAGGGCGGTGAGGGCGGCGCGTTGCATGGGGACTCCGTGGCTCGGGCGTGGTGCCCGCTCGTAGAGCCCATCGGATCGCGGGCCGCGGAGTTCAGTTTCCGGTGGTCAGCCGGTACACCACCATGGTGTCTTCGGCGCAGACCAGGTTGTCCGGCAGCACCACCTTTCGCTCGACGCGATCCCGGTAGGCCCATGCCAGCTGGGGGGTGCGATCGTCGAAGGTGATCAGCCAGTCGGCGTGCTGCTCGAGCACCACGGGATCGGCGTAGGCCAGGCCGGGCGTGGTGGTGTTCAGCCCCACCACGTCGATGACCTCGCGCTGCCCCAGGTAGCGGATGGCGCCCGCGTCGTGGGTGGCGATCACGGCGTCGGGGGCCGTCTGTTCGCGCACCCAGTGCCCCAGGGCGACCTGCATCTCCTCGATGTTCTTGCAGGCCTGTGCGAAGGCCTGCTGGCTGTCCAGGCGGCGCTGGATCAGCTGGCCGGGGGGCAGCAGCAGGGGGGCCAACAGGCCGAGGGCCAGGGCGGGCACCAGCCAGCGCCGGCCGCGCCCGTCCAACGGAAGCAAGCTACCCAGCAGCTTCAGCAGGCCGACGATACCCAGGGCCTGCAGGGCCAGCAGGAAGGGGTAGACCGGAACCAGGTAGCGGTTGCCCTGAAAGGTGCCGTTGAGCACGTCCACCGCGCCCAGGCCCAGGGCCAGGGCGAAGCAGGCCGGGAAGGCGATGAGCAGCAGCCCCCAGCCCCGCCAGCGCACCAGGGCCCACACCGCGCCGCCGGCGAGCCAGATCAGCTTCCACGGCGTGGCCAGGGGCAGGAAGCTGTCCATGGTCTGGCGCGCCAGCATCAGCGCTTTGTCGGCGCCCCAGACCTGGTCCAGCTCGTGGGTGCGAAGGAAGTACGCGTTGGGCAGCCAGCGCCCGGTGGCTTCGTGGCAGTACAGGGCCCAGGCCCCGGCCACACCTGCCGGTAGCAGCACCAGCAGGGCCAGCTCGCGCCACTGGGGGGGCTTGCCGGTGAACGCGCGGGGGAGCAGGCGGTGGGCCAGGGCCAGGCTCCAGGCGAAGGCCAGCAGGATCGCACCGTCGGGCCGGGTGAGGATGGTGGCCGCCAAGGCCACGGCCGCCCAGCGCCAGCGCCCGGTGAGCAGCAGCACGGCCGAGATCAGCATGGTGGCGGCGTAGAGCATCACCTCCATCCCCGACAGGGCCGCGAAGCCGAACACGGGCTCGGCGGCGGCCAGCAGCGCCACAGCGGCGGCCAGCGCGATGTGGGCCTCGCTCTTCAGCCACAGCATCAGGGTGGTGGCCAGCCCCAGCAGCGCCGCCATGCCCAGCAGCTTGGAGGCCAGGCAGGCCTCCACGCCCACGCGCAGCAACGGGGCCAGCAGCGCCACCCAGGCCATGGAGGTGAAGCCGGCTTCGGCCTGTCCGGGGTTGTAGTCCAGGCGCAGGTGGAAGCCGAGGGACTCGGCGTAGACGTAGTGGATCCAGGAGTCGTCCAGGGGCACCGCACGCCAGGCGGCGGCGAAGCCCCCGAAGCTCGCCCGCTCGAAGCCGATGGCGCTGGCGACGATCACCGCCAGCAGCAGGCCCACCAGCCCAGCGAGCCAGGGATCCCAGCGGGGGCGACGACCGGGGAGACCGCGGGCCACTAGGGTGCCCAGCCCCACCAGGGCTCGGCCCCGGCCTGGAGGATGAGGCGGTGCCCGCTGCGGTCGGCCCGGGGCAGGCCCGATCCCTGCGGTGCCAGCGGGCGCCAGTCCATGCTGGAGAGGTCGAGGGCCAGCACCTCGTCGGCCACCTGGATGGCGACGTGGTGTGTGCCGCACCATGCGGGTCGGCCGATCCGTGACCAGGCCTCGAGGGCTTCGGCATCCAGCTCGCTACCGGGCTCGAAGGGCACCGGGGCTCCTCGGCCCTTCCGTACCTGCAGTCCGCCGGGGATCGCTTCGATCCAGTAGCGCTGGTCGGGGCTGGGCCAGCTCAGCTGCGAGACGGGCTCGGGACGGTCTTGCCTGGGCTGCCAGCGATAGGTGGGCCCGGCGTGCCCTCCCAGGGCGTCGATGCGGCGGATCAGCAGGCCCTCGTCGCCCCAGCGCATGGGCTCCACCCGGAGGGCCGGGTCCGTCTCGGCCACGGTGCTGCCCTCGTCGGCGTCCAGCACCCGCACGATGGAACGTCGGGGGGCGATGTCGCCGTCCTCGAGGCCCGGAATGGCCAGCAGCTCGCTGTCGGGCGACCAGCAGGCTCCCCGCAGGGTGGCTCCGCGGGTTGCGCCCACCAGGGTGCGGACCCTTCCGCTGTCGATGTCGAAGACCAGCAGCGAGGACGGGTCGTCCAGGGACCAGATCTCGGGATTGGTGGGGTAGGCGGCTTCGAGCGCTACCCGCCGGCCGTCGGGCGCGGGGGTCAGGCCCTGGACCCGGCCAGGGATGCGGGCCAGCTCGCGAGGCTCCCGCTCCGGATCGTCCCAGACCAACAACACCGAGCTGTCCCCCTGGGCGTCGGCACCCACCAGACGCCAGCCGGCCCAGGCCAGTTGGTCCACGGCTCGCTCCCCGGTGACGATGCGCTTGGGGCCGGGCACCAGGGGCTTGCGGGTGGACAGGCGGGGATCGCTCTCCGGCGTGCGCGGCGTGGCGTCCTCCACCAAGACCGCCGGTTTTGGCCCAGCGCTGACCGGCTCGCCCTCGGTGGGGGCTCGCTCGGTGGGCGTGCAGGCTGCCAGGAGCCCCAGCAGGGTCAGGGCGGAAGGGGTGGGGAGGCGGAGCGGGATGGGGCACCGGCGGAGGGGGTCGCCGAGATCCTATCTCCCATCCCGCCGCTTGTGGGCCGTGTGCCTGAATCGCTACGATGGCAGCGCCCACCATGGAGGTCCTCGTGCGTCTCTCTCGCCTGCCCCTGCTGCTGCTTCCGTTCGCGCTCCTACCGCTGCTGGCCCCCAGCTGCCCCCCAGGGAGTGACACCGGAGCCAAGGAGGACACCGCAGACACCGGCGCGCCCGACGACACCGCGGACACCGGGACCAGCCCCGACCGTGACGGCGACGGCTGGACCAAGGCCGATGACTGCGACGACGACAACGCAAAGGTCCACCCTGGGGCCACCGAGCTGTGCAACGGCGGCGACGACGACTGCGACGGCCTGGTGGACGAGGACGATCCCGACGTGGTCGACGCCGCCACCTACTGCGCGGACGCCGACGGTGACGGTCGGGGAGATCCCGCGACCAGCGTGGTGAGCTGCGACCACCCCGCCGGCTACGTGACGGACTGCAGCGACGCCAACGACGCCGACCCGGGCGTATAGCCCCCATTACTCACCATTCCGCTACTGCGGACTACGATCCGCGGCGTCCGCGGCCCGTTCTCGCTCGGCTTCCTCGCAGTGCCACAGCACAGCCTGCGTCGCCTTGCTTGTGAGCGGGCCCCGGCCACTCGCGCCTCATAGCCCTCGCTACGCGTTCTGGTGACAAATGTGGGCTCTAGTCCCTGGCGCTTCGGCAGTGCTCGGCCCAGGCCTGGGCGTTGGCCTGCAGGGCTCCTGAGGCTTTCCGGGCCACCCGTTCGTAGGACGGTAGGGCCAGGGTGCAGTCCCCCAGTTGCTCCCTGGCCACTGTGGCGCGCAGCAGCTCGATCTCGAGGCTGCGGGCGTGGTCGGGGTGGTCGGTCAGCCAGGCGTCCAGCTCGGGCATGACCTCTTCACCAGGCAGCTGCTCCGCCAGCAGGTCCAGGCGCAGGGCGCTGGCCTCGGCGGCGAGGGTGGGATCGTCGTGCTCCGCCATGAAGCGCTCCAGGGCGCTGAGCATGGCCTCTGGTTCGGTGCTCGAGCGGCGCGCCAACAGCTCCGCCCAGGCTTCGGCGGGGGAGCGGCGCTCCGCCTCGTGGCTCCCCTCTCCTTGGGGAGAGAGGTCGGGGATGTGGGAGAGCTGTTTGGTCAGCTCGGGAGGAGCGAGAGGCTGGGGGCCGAGGGATGGGTCCTCGGCCTTTGGAGCTGGGGTTTCGGGGCTCGGGGCTCGGGGCTCGGGAAGGGCCGCTGGGAGCTCGGCTGGCCGAGGCTCGAGCTGTGCCAGCTCCCATGTCGAGGCACTCCAGTGCTCACCCGCGCCAAGGGCGAAGCTGTCGCCAGGGCGGTGGACGCGGACCGAGCCGCGCTCGACCTCCACCCGCACGCGGCCGTCCTCCAGGGCGACGGTGAAGCGGGTCCCCGTGACCTCGACCCGGACGTCGGCGGCGTGCACCTCGAGGTGGCGCCCCTCGCCCTGCGGATCCACCTCGAAGGTGGCGCTGCCCTCGAGCAGTGCCAGGGCTGTGCCCCGTTCGTCGGAGCGCAGCACTTCGATCTCGCCGTCGCCCACCACCGTGATGGAGGGGCCGAAGTGCAGCGCGCCCTGTGCGAGGCTGGCGGTGGCGCCGGGATCGGGCCCTGTCGGGCCGATGGGCACCAGGTGCATCACCCCCAGCAGCAGCAAGGCCGCGGCCAGGGCCCAGGCCCACACCTGGCGTGGGCGGCGGCGCGCCGCGCCCGCGCGGGCCACCAGGCGAGCAACCTCCACCTCGGTGGGGGCGGTGGCTTCGGCGCACCAGGCCGGGGCGGGCTCGGGGCGCAGGCCCTCCAGCTCCTCGGGCGCGGGCTCGAGGGCGTCGGTCAGCTCGGGCGGCCAGCGGCTCACGGCGCCCTCCGCAGGGGGGTGACGGTGCCGGGCTCGGGCTCCTCGCCCGCGGGCAACCCCCGGGCCTCGAGGGCCGCGGCGAAGGCGCGGCGGGCGTGGTGCAGGCGGGAGTAGACGGTGCCGGCGGGGATGCCCAGCATGGCGGCCACCTCGGGAGCGGTGCGCCCCTCGAGATCCGCCAACACCAGCACCTCCCGCTGGGCGGTCTTCAGATCCTCGAGGGCGGCCTGCACGGCCCGGCGCCGCTCGCGCTGGACGGCCAGGCCTTCGGTGTCGGGGCCGCGGTCCCGGGGCTCGGGCACCGCCTCCAGCCCTACGAAGCGGCGCAGGGCGGCGCGCCGTCGAGCGTTGCGGATGGTGTTGCGGGTGATGCCGAACAGCCAGGTGGACAGGGCCGATCCTCCGCGGAAGCGGGGGGCGGTCTTGATCGCGGTCTCGAAGACCTGCTGGGCCAGGTCCTCGGCATCCAGGCTCGGCCCTCCCAGCCGGATACACCAGCCCAGCACCCGGGCGGCGTGCTCGCGGTACAGCTGCTCCACCGCCCAGGGCTCCCCCGCCCGCAGCGCCGCCAGCAGCTCTGGATTGATGCGGCTCACAGCCTCACCCCCACGCGTCCGTACAGGGCTCCGCCCAGCAGCAGGTCGCCGTCGCCCAGCTGGCCCAGGCCCACGCTGGTGGCGGCGGACAGCTCCGTGAAGGCGTGGGCCCAGTCGTGGCGCCAGCGGATGGAGGGCACCGAGGCCAGCAGCCCGAAGCGCATGGAGTCGGCGTCGGACAGGTGCCAGGAGATCCCGGCTTCGGGGTAGGGCAGGAGCAGGGCCGGGCGCTGTGCCGTGCCTTCGTCCGCCTGCCAGGTCATCCAGCCCGCCAGCGGCAGGCTCAGATCCCAGCTCACCTTCTCGGCGTCCACCTCGAGGGCCACGCCCGCGCCGATGACGCCTCCGAAGCCGAGCTGGGCGGCCTCCGAGAACGCGGTGGACGCTTCTGTGGCGGGATCGCCCTCGGTCTGCTTCCAGCCCCCTGCAGCGCCAACCCAGGGGGCCAGGCGCCAGCGCTCGCGGTCCACAGCCAGGACGCTCAGGCCGACCACACCCATCGGTCGATGGCTGCGCTCGGGCTCCCAGAGATTCCAGAGCGTGGCGCTGGCCTGCAGCCGCCAGTAGGCCCCGGTCGCCGAGACCACCGGGGCGTAGCCCTGGGCGGCGCCTTCCAGAGGATCGGTGTCCAGGCTGCCGGTACCGGCGGCCCCGACCGACAGCTCGAGGCCCGCGGCGGCCCCCGCCCCCGGCAGCAGGTGAGGCGCTCGAAGGGAGTGTGGCGCCTGACTCGGGCTCTCCGGCGGGGGAGGCGGTGGTGGTGGCGGCAGCGACAGCCCGGCCTCGAGCCAGGAGCGCACCAGGACCACCCGGGTGGCGGCGTCCCCCACCTGCTCGGCGCGGCGGGTCGTTCCCTCGTGGCGCAGCACCAGGGTGTGGTCTTCCATCCACACCGCGTCGCCCTCGACGGGCGCGGGCCCCCGCTGCACGACCACCTCGTGCTCGGGCCAGAGCTGGATCAGCGCCGCCTCCAGGGCCTCGGCCTGGACCTCGCCCTGGACGTACCAGTCCAGGGCCAGAGCGGGTGGGGCCCAGCACAGGGCCAGCAGGAACGGAGCCAGGAGCGTGGGGCGCATTGTCTCTACCGTACCCGAGGCCCACCAGCGGGCGCTCGGGAGCTGTGTGTCACCAGCGCGGGAATCCTTCGGCAGCGCCCGAGTCTGCGGGCTCGCCGTGTCAGGGCGCCAGCAGCACCGGCAGGAATCGCTCGGGCTGGAACTGGGTGTCTGTCACGTTCTGCACCTCTTCGGCGGTCGCCTGCTCGGCGGCCTCCAGGACGCTCCGTGGGACTGTTGTGCCCTCTGGCAGCACCTCAGCGCGCACCACCGCGGCCATCACGTCCCGAGGATGCTGGGAACGGAGCAGGCGCTGGTAGGCCAGCCGCTGCCGCGCCTCCTGAAGCTCGGCTTCGGGAAGGCCTTCGGTGCTGACGCGTTCGAGCAGCTCCAGGGCTGCAGCCTGGATGGCCTCGACGTCGTCGGGAGGGGCGCTGGCCCCCAGGGTGTAGACACCTGGGCTGGGACCCACCACGCCTTCGGTCCAGACGGTGTAGGAGTAGCCCAGGCGAGTCCGGAGCTCGTCGCGGAGCATTCCCGCGAGGGCCTCGTCCGCCAGGATCGCGGCGGCCGCCTGGGGTTCCGAGACAGTGAGGCCGGGACGGGACAGGGTGAGGACTGCAGCACCGCCGCGTCCCGCGGCGACGCGCTGGGTCGCAGTGTCGCTGGGGTCCAGCAGCGGTAGCAATGCCGAGCTCTGCATCTCGGGGAGAGGCTCGGTACCCTGGCCCTCGAAGAGCCGCGCTGCAGCTTCTCGTGCCTCCCTGGGCCCGAGATCTCCTGCGAATCCGGCCACCCAGCCGTCCAACTCGAACACCTGGCACAGGCGCTCGCTCAGCTCCGCCGCCGTGAACGGGCGCCCCCCGCGCAGCTTGGCGTTTCGCAGCCGCGGATCCCCGCGCTGGTAGAACTGCCCGGCCAGCGTCTTCTCCAGGCGCCAGCTCGGGGACTTGGACTGGACGCGCCGTTGGCGGCGCTTCCAGGCGCGGGTGCGGAAGCGACCCTTGCCCATGTCCCACGTCTTGTAGCGGAACCGGCCCAGCTCTACGATCAGGTCGTCGAGCTTGTCGGCCATGCATGCCATGTCCAGCCCCACCGCGTCGGCGCTGGTCCATGCCCGGATACGTGTGGCGCTGGCCGGCCGGGCGATGTCGCGGGCGACCAGTAGCTTCCAGCCCAGGTCCATCTGATTGTCCAGCCACCAGGGAGACGCCTCGCCCACCGGCCAGGCGAGTGTGATCCAGACCACGGGCTCGCGGTGGTCTTCGACCAGTACGACCTGTCCGCCTCGCTTGGTGTCCTCGTGGAGCCAGGGCTGCGCCTCGTCCGATTGAGCCAGCACTGGGAGGGCTGTGGCGATCAGGGCCAGGAGCAACACGCGGCGAAGGAGAGCGAGTGAGCTACCAGACATGGATCTTGGCCCCCTTCTGCTCGACGATGTCCAGGTAGGCTTGACGGACGCCGCTGGCGCTCTGGGAGCCGATGGCCTCGGCTACGTCGAAGCTCGGCTCGAGGCCCAGCTCCAGCATCTGCGTGATCGCCACGGCGCGGTCGTCGGCTCCCCAGGCGCGCTCGAGCTGCGCGAAGAGCAGGTCGTCTCGGGCCTCGGCGATGGACGGGCCCGTGATCCAGTCCGTGTTGTCGCTGCGCAGCACCGCCTTCACCCGCTTCGCAGTGGGGTTGCTGCGGTAGGGGGGGATGATGGTGATCCTGTTCAGGCCTGCCACGAACGCCACGATGCTCCACCAGGTGTTCCAGGCGGCCACTCCGACCATCGGGCGGCGCTCGGCCGCGACCAGCACATAGCCACCGGCGTCCCCGCGCCACATGTCGGTCCAGACGGGGACGGACATCATCGACTGGCGCGAGAGGGAGTCCCGGACCTGGGACACACCGTCCTGGGCCAGCAGGCCCAGGGCGATCTCGGAGGCCCAGAAGTCGTCGGAGCAGGGTTGTGCCGCGGCGGTGTCGGAAGCGCAGGGAAACCCGGGGGCGAGGGGCCAGACCACCCCGGTCAGGCGGCCGTAGCCCGGGCCGCCGGGCAGCTGCATCCGGCGCTTGGCGGGCAGCTCGAAGCGCGGGGCGGGGGCTGAGGGCTCCCCCGCGGGCAGGCCCTCGTACAGGGCCTGGATGCGGTCGGTCACGGCCTGGGGATCGTGTGGCCCGACCACGACCAGCTGCAGGTTCACTCCGGAGTAGTGGTCCTGGTGGAAGGCCAGCACGGTCTCCATGTCCAGGCCGGCGACCGACTCGAGATCGCCGCCGATGCTGCGTCCGTAGGCGTGGCCCTTCATCAGGGTGGACCGGGCGCGCAGGCTTCGCCTCGCTGCGGGCTCGAGCCCGTCGATCAGGCGTAGCTCGTCGGTGATGACGGCCCGTTCGCGCTCGAGGGCGGCGGCCGAGGGCTCGAACTCCAGGAGGCGATCCGCCTCCATGCGGAGGACGAGGTCCAGACCCTCGGGGACGACCCGGGTGAGATACCGAGTGCGATCCCAGGTGGTGAAGGCGTTGGTGTCGCCGCCCAGGGCGGACAGCTCGCCCCACCAGGCGTCTTCGGGGAAGGCGGCCGTGCCGGTGAACATCAGGTGCTCGACCAGGTGGGCCAGGCCGGCCTGGCCCTCGAGCTCGGCCGCCGAGCCGGCATCCACCGTGTGCACCACAGCGGACAGCTGCAGCAGAGGATCCCCCACCACCACGACGCGCATGCCGCTGTCCAGCTCGCGCTGGACCACCGCGGGCTGGGCGGCCGAGGGGATGCCCCCGAGGTCCCGGATCGGGTGCACCCGAGGGAGCTCCGGCTCCTCGACGTCCTGGTTTGCGGTCTCTTCGACTTCGGAGGCTGGTTCGCTCGTGGTCGAGGCGGCGTCTCCGATCGTGAAGTCCGCGAGGGCTCGCGGCACGGCCTCCGGCTTCCACAGCCGGCGCTGGCTGGACGCCAGGATGGCTGCGCGTTGCAGGCTGACGTCGGTGGACATGGCCGCGGCCAGCCAGGCTGCGGCCAGTGCTGGATCATCCACCTGCTGGTCCTCGAGACCTTCACAGATGCGCTGGGCCATCCGCAGCCTGCGCTGGTCGTCACTCGAGGTGGAGGGGGCGTCCATCAGCTCCTGGATGCGTGCGCTGCGAGCAGCCAGGTCCAATGGCTCGAGCACTGCCTGCACCAGGGGATCCGACGCCAGCACCTCGCCAGGCTCCGGCTCGTCCTCGGCGACGGACGGCTCTTCCGGCGCCTGCAGCCCGGCGACCTTGTCCAGCGCCTGCCGGACCGATGCGGTGGCGGCCGTGTCCCCCAGCTTTCCCTGGTCGGCTCCCAGCAGCGCGGCCCGTCTCAGCTTGGGCTCGGCGGACAGGGCTGCTGCCATCCAGGTGGTGATGGCTTTGGGATCGGTCACCCCCTGGCGTTCGAGGGCATGGAGGACCTGCTGGGCGGTCTCGGCCCGCTCGAGCATCTCGCTGGTGGTGTTGTCGTCTTCCATCATCCGGTCGATGAGCAACTGCCAGCCCTGGAGTGGTTCGAGCTGCACGAGATCCGGTGGGATCTCGGGCGGAGGCGAGTCCGCCCTGACGACGGAGGGACAGAGCATGAAGAGCAAGAGAATGCGATGGGACACGGTTCCTCACACTGATCGCTATCCCGTCGCCCCCTCGACGGGCCTGGCTCGGAGGCGGTGTTCGCCGCTCTAGCGTGCCCCGCCCGGCAAGACCCACGAGAGGCCGGTGGTGGACCCGCCCAGGGGTAGGTCGTCGTAGCCGTCGCCGTCGAGGTCACCCGCCGCGCCGATCACCTCGCCGAGGTACTCGACGTGGCCGCCGCGGAACTTGGCGTCGGCGCTGGCGAGGGAGACGGTGCCCGAGAAGCCCGCTCCGCCCCAGAACAGGTAGAGCGCACCCTTGTGCATCGAGGCCGAGTCTTCGTAGGGGGCGCCGATGAGCAGCTCGGGGAAGCCATCACCGTCGAGATCGGCGCCGCCGATGCCCTGGCCGGCATAGTCCGAGCGGTCCTCGCCCAGGAACACCGCGTCGGTGTCGCTGGGGCCGATGTGTCCGCCGGCCGGCGCCGAGCCGAACCAGTAGACCGCGCCGGATCCGGTGTCCACGGTGCTGTCGCTGGGGGCGCCGATGAGCAGGTCGTCCATGCCGTCGCCGTCCACATCGCCCGGGCCTGCCAGGTACT
>CAZHIK010000143.1:11070-12926 GCA_964532635.1 uncultured Enterobacterales bacterium | reverse complement strand
GACGGCTTCGCGCTCGGCCCGCTCGAGGATCACCTCCCGCTCGTGCTGGGCTTGCTCGGCCATCTCCTTGCCCAGGCGCTCCACCTGCAGCTCGAAGTCCTGGAGCTTTTCTTCCAGCTCCTCGAGCTCGGCGCGTGCCGCGGCGCGCTCGGCCTGGGCGGACTCGATGTCACGGCGCACCTTGGCGGAGCGGTTGCTCAAGGCATCGGAGATGGGCCGACGGGCGAGCCAGAAGATCACGCCCAGCAGGACGGACAGGTTCAGCAGGTGGAAGCCCAAGCCGGCCCAGGGGACGTGGACCTCGCCGCCATGGGCGTCACCCGCAGCGAGCGCCACCACGGGGGCGAGCAAGAACAGGGCACAGGTCAACGTGCGAGCCATGGGTACCTCGCTCAGGCCTGGGGCAGCGGGCGGTCGAGGACACGCTCGGCGATGTCGTGGGCGTGCTGCTGGGCCCGGGAGCGCAGCTGCTCGGCGGCCGCGGTGCGGGACTGCTCGATGTCGGCCAGAGCGGCGCTGACCTGACCCTCGGCAGCGGCGCGGGCTTCGTCCACCAGGGCCTGGCGCTGGGTGTTGGCCTCGGCCTGGATGGTGGCGCGATGGGCCGCTCCCTCGGCGCGGGCTTCGGCCAGGCGCTGATCCCACTCGGCGCGAGCGGCGGCCACCCGCTCTCGGAGCTGGCCGGTTTCTTCGCGGGCGCCCACGATTGCCGCGTCGCGCTGCTCCAGGTACTCGATCATCGGCTTGAACAGCAGGGACCGGAGCGCGAGGAAGGCGACGAGGAAGGGAAGGGTCTGGAGAGCTACGAGGATCCAGTCCGGGACGATATTCACGAGCGGTCTCCCGCTGGGAGGTTCTGCGACAGCGCATACACGGAGGGCGCGATACGGCTGGCCAGCGCGATGGAAGGTGGCCCGTATCGCGTGGAGGGGGCCGTCGCAAGAGACGCTAAGAGGCCCACCACGCCTATCTCTTCGACTGGTTGAGTACCCTACAGGGAGGCGAGGTTTAAAGGCGTACCTCCACCACGAACGCGGCCTCGCCGAACAGGGCGGTGGAGACGCTCAGGGTGTCTTCTGTGAGGATCTGACCCCGGTGCAACACGAGGTGGTAGCGGGCCCCCAGCATGACCTGCTCGTGGACCCACCAGCCGAAGCCCGGACCCAACCACAGCCCGAGGGCGCCGATGGACTTGCGGGTGTATGCGGCCCCTTCGTCGGCGTCGTTCTGCTCTTCGTCCGTCCAGGAGTCGGACTGCTGCCGGGCCGAAGGGATCACACCGTACAGGCCCACGTCGCCGAAGGCCTGCACCCGGTCGAGCTCCGGCAGCCCGGCGTAGCGGCGGTAGCCCGCACCCAGCCGCACCGCGCCCACGTGGGTCTGGTCGCGGCCATCGCCCAGCCAGGTGGTGGTGGTGAGCCGAGCCACGGCCACGCTGGCCAGCACGGCCCAGCGGTCCTTCTGCAGGCCGCCGTGGAAGTTGAGTGCGGGCTGCAACCAGCCGTCGAGCTCGGACACGCCGGTGCCGCTGGTGTGCTCTTCGTAGACCCACATGGCGTCGCCACGGGAGAACGGCACATACTCCACCCCCATCATGGGGCGGCCGGCGGCGGTGGCGATCAGGACGAGGGCGGCAGCGAGCATGGGGGGAAGCTAACCGGGGTGGGGAGGCGGGGCTTTCAGGGGGTAGGAGACGGGGCGAGGACGAGGCCGCCGAGCGGCGCGAAGTCGGTCAACGGCACGGAGGGCAGCCGGGTCGAACGTTCCGCCACGAGCCGCGCAGCCTGGGGCGGGCTGGTGGCGGACTCCAGCTCCGGCGTCTCGAGGAAGAGCCGAAATCCATCGCTGTCGCACAC
>CAZHIK010000143.1:0-11060 GCA_964532635.1 uncultured Enterobacterales bacterium | reverse complement strand
GAACTCGGTGGTGTCGAGAGCCTCGCCCCCGAGGCCCTCTGGAGCGTCGGCACAGCCGCTCCCCTGGGACACCAGATCCACCGCGTTGTCCTGGTAGAGGTTGCCCGAGAGCCGCGCCGAGGAGTCGTGCAGGAGCAGGCCTGCGGTGGTGCCGTCCCGCAGCTCGTTGGCCGCCAGCTCGAGTCCCTCCCTCCCGTTCCACGCGACCACGCCATCGGTGGCGAAGACCGCGTCGCCGCAGCGGACAAAGCCGGACCGGCTCCATCCCTCGCCACCGTGGATGGTGTTGCCATCGAGGCGGCTGTCGTGGACCCAGCAACCGTCGCAGGCGAGCTCGGCGCCAGGGCCTACCAGGTAGAGCCCCGGCCCCTCCGGGGAGAGGATCTCCCCGTTCGTCGCCGAGAGCGTCGCGTAGCCCTGGACAGCCACCCCTACACCCACGGTGACCGAGTGGGGATCGGCACGGTTGTGCACCGTGTCCTCGATGGTGGTCTCCGAGAGCACCGCAGCCGAGCCCTCGTCGAGCACCAGCACCCCCACGCTCGTGTTGTTCGTGAGGCAGCAGCGGTCCAAGACCACGGTCCCCTCCCACTGGGCGACCACCCCGACACCGTGATCCGTCGCCGGCCGGGTGTCCGCGATGAGGGTGTCCCGCAGGACCGCCATCGAACCGGGATCGAACACCCCGACACCCGTGTAGTGGTTGCCCTGGATCACGCAGCCGTGCGCCTCGATGCTCGCTCCTCCCCAGGCCTCGAGGCCGAAGCCGTACATGCCGCGCTCGGTGGGCAGGGTGTCGGCGATGATGGTGTCGACCAGGGTCACGGAGCTTCCCGGATGCCCCACGAAGACGCCCATGGTGGTGTTGCCTCGGCGTTCGCAAGACCTGGCGAACAGGCTCGCGCCACCGTGGACATCGATGCCATTCCCACCTGCTCCGAGCAAGCCGGGCCGGGTTCCAGCCACGAGGGTCTGATGCAGCTCCACCTCGCCGCCATCGACCACGAGCACGCCCTCGCCAGCGCAGTCCTCGATGTGGCAGGCGTGGGCGGAGAGCCGCGCACCGTCCACGACCTCCAGCCCGTAGCCGACTTCTCCCGCTCGATCTGCTCGGCTCCCGATGATCAGGGTGTCGCGAACCCGGGCGGTCGTGCCCTCGTGGTAGGCGCTGATTCCGGCAGAAGCGTTCTCACGGAGCTCGCACCCCACGGCGTTCAGGTGCGCACCCTGGCACACCTGCACACCCAGGCCGTAGTCACCACCGACGGTGCTGCTCGTCTCTTCGATGGTCGCGTCGATGAGATCGACGCTGGTCTCCGCACCGCCAATCCAGAGGCCTTGACTGTGGTTCCTGCTCACGCGACAAGCAACGACTTCGACCTGTGCGCCATCGCTGGCCTGGAGCCCAATACCTCCCCAGCCATCGTGACTCCGCCGTGTCCCGCTGATGTGGCTGCTCTACAGCTCGACCCGGGTACCCGCTCCCCCCACGATCACACCGATCCCCGTGTTCTCGACACACTCGCTATCGGCCGCGGTCAAGAGGGCCCCCCCGGAGACCTGGATGCCGTAGCCGAGCCCTCCGGAGTCGTGTGCCCGTGTGTCGGCCACGGTCACGCCATCGAGGGCGCAGGTGCTGCCCGTTCCGTCGATCGCCAGCCCGATGCCGCTGTTGGCCAACAGCGAGCCCCCCTCCACCGCCAGGCCCGCCCCGTCGCTGATCTGCACTCCGTAGCCCCCCCGACCATCGTCGCCGGGCTGGGAGGCTCGAACGTGGGTGTCCCGCAGCAGGGCATCCACGCCCGTGCCATGGAGGACAATGCCCATCCCGACATTGTCTGCGAGGGTGGACTCCACGACCTCGAGCTGGACAGGCTCAACCCCGCTGCGCACGGCCAGCAGGCCGACGTAGCCGGCCCCTTCTACCGCGATGCCACGCAAGGTCACGCTCCCGGAGGTCACCTGCACGCCAGCGGCCTGCCCGCCCCGTACCGAGATCCCCGACACCTCGAGTGCGCCCCCCAGCAACCCGATGTCGAGCCCCGGCGCGTCGCCCGCCAGCTCGCGGGCGTCCACGGTCACCAGGTCCGAGCACCGCCCCGCCAGGTGCACGTTCGCGTGGGCGCTGCCGATCGAAAGGGCCTCGGGGTAGGTGCCCGCCGCCACCGCGACCATGCCACCGCCTGCGGCCCCTGCCGCGTCCAGACCGTCCTGGATGCTGGAGAACGGCTCGGCTTCACTGCCATCCCCGCCAGCCCCCGCTCCGGCGTCAACGAACACGGTGCTCCCGTCCGGCTCGAGCTCCCCCCATGTGCCCCGGCCGCAGGCCTCGAGCACGCAGCTTCCCTCGTCGTCGAGGTAGCCAGAAGCACAGCCTGGCTCCGCGGCCGACGGCGCCCCCCTCTCCGGCACGTCACAGGCCGACATCACCAGCGCGATCGCCACGAGGCTGGCCGCGAGAGCCACCATGGAGATTCCTGAATGCGGCGGGGTTCGGTCTCGAGTATCTCACGGCGCCGACTGGCGCGGGAACGGTCCATGCGCGCTGGACGCCACCGGCAGCTCCAGCCCCCGCACCGCCTCCAGCCTCGCCGTCCCCATCCTTGCCCCGCTGGAGTCCATGCCCATCGTCCCCAGGTAGAACCAGAACTCGTCGTCGTCGCAGACGGCGTAGTCCCACTGGGGGCACAGCTCGGACGAGGCCAGGGCCTCCCCCTCGAGTCCCCCAGGCGACTCCGCGCAGCCATCGCCCTGGGTGATCAGGTCCACGGCGTTGTCCGCGTAGCGGTTGCCCGACAGCCAGGCCGAGGACTCGTGCAGGAACAAGCCGGCCGTGAGGCCGTTCCGAAGCTCGTTGCCCACCAGCGCCAGGCCGTCATCACCGTCCCAAGCCGACACGGCCCCGGTGACGAAGATCGCGTCGCCGCAGCGGGTGAGCTCCGATCGGGACCAGCCTTCGCCGCCGTGGATGCTGTTGTCGGCCAGGGTGTAGCTGCCCTGACCGCCCAGGAAGATCCCCGCGATGGGATTGTCCCGCACCGTGGAGCTGGAGAGCCTCAAGACCGGCGCCGTGCCGTGCCAGGGGCTGGCATAGATCCCGACCCCTCCACCCAGGTCGGCGCCGGGCTCGGTGCCCTCCACGAGGCTCCCGGCCAACGTGAGCTCACCACCGTCGACGGCGATGACACCGGCGAAGCGGTTGTCGCGCACGGAGCAGCCAGTGCAGTCGAAGCGAGCCACGCCGCTGGTGAACAGTCCGGGGCCGCGGACGAGGACGCCCGGTCCCTCGGTGGCCTCGATGGCGACATCGGAGGCCTCGACCGACGCCGCGGCGTAGACCGCCAGCCCGACCGCTCCCGTGGCCGAGCGGGGATCGGCGCGATTGTGGAGCGTGTCGACGATGCGCGTCTCGCGGACGGAGACCGTGGTGTCGCCTTCGGACGCGAAGAGGCCGATGCCGGCGTTGTGCGAGACCTCGCACCCGTCGAGCACCATGCTGGCGCCGAAGGCGGCCTGGACGCCGTAGCCGAACAGCCCCGCAGGCGTGGGCTGGGTGCCCGCGATCACCGTCTCGGACAGCGCGACCGAGGTGCCAGAGTCGAGGGCCACCACCCCCACGCTCACGCTCCCCTCCACAGCGCAACGATCCATGAACAGCGCGCCGCCTTCCTGCGCGAAGACCCCGACACCCGTGTCGTTCACCGGCAGGGTGCCGACGATGCGTGTGTGGTGTAGCGCTGCGCGGCTGCCGGGGTCGAACACGCCGACACCCGCGTAGCGGTTGCCCTCGATGAGGCAGCCCGTCGCCGTGAGCTGAGCGCCATCGACGACCTCGACGCCATAGCCGAACATCCCTTGCTCGGTGGGGAGGGTGTCCTCGATGCGGATGTCGGAAAGAGAGGCCGTGCTTCCGGAGTGCCCCACGAACACCCCGATGGTGCTGTTGCGTCGAAGCTCACAAGACCGCGCCACAAGGCTGCCACCGGAGTGGATCTCGAGCCCCTGGCCGCCGGTGCCTTGGCTACCAGGCGCTGTGTCCTCGACGAGGGTCTCATGCAGCTCCACCGCAGCACCGTCGGTCGCCAGCACCGCCACGTTGCGGTTGCCCGCGATCCGGCAGCCCTCGACAAAGAGCCGCGCGCCATCCAGGACGTCGATGCCGTGGCCGCTATCGCCCCACTGGTCCAGGGCGGTCTCGAGGACGGCCGAGTCGCGCAGCCGCAGCTCGGAACCCGAGTTGCCGACGATGACCCCGACCTCGACGTTGTCCGCGATGGTGGTCCCCTCGACCTCGAGGACCGCGCCGTCGAAGACCTGGATGCCGCAGCCGGCCCCACCGGCTTCGATCTCCCGGGTGCCCTGGATGGCGGAGCCGACGATGGAACAGCTGGTGCCCACCCCGAAGACCGCCAGGCCGCTGCCGCGGTTGTCAGCCAGGCGCAACCCGTCTGCTTCGAGGCTCCCGCCCTCGGCGACCTGCAGGCCGTAGCCAAAGCCGCCGCCGGAGTGGCAGCGGGTGCTCCGCACGACCGTGTCGGTCAGACGAACCTCCACGAGCAGATCGTAGACGGCCACCCCGATGACGCTGCAGTCTTCGACCACGCTGTCGATGAGCGACAGCTCGATCCCGCTGACCCCGCCCCGCATGGCGATCACCCCGAAGGACCCCATCCCGGCGACCACGACATCGCGCAGCACCACGTTCCCCGCGGATACGCCGACACCGACGGAGGGCCCGTCCCGGAGGGTGATCCCCGAGATCTCGACCTGGGACGAGGCCGCGCTGACCTCCAGCACCGGTGCGTCGGGCTCCGCAGTGCTCGCATCCAGCACCACCAGGTCCCGGCAGCGGCCTGCCAGGTGGACATCGGCGTGCCCCCGTCCAAGCGCGAGGTTCTCATGGTAGGTCCCCGCCGCCACCGCCACCATCCCGCCGCCCGCGGCTCCCGCCAGGTCGAGGCCGGCCTGGATGGAGCCGAGCGGCGCCTCCTGGCTGCCGTCGCCCCCGGACTCGGCGGCCGCGTCCACGAACACGGTGCTGCCGTCCACCTCGAGCGCCCCCCAGCCGCCCGTACCGCAGGCTTCGGGCACGCAGCTGCCGCCGTCGTCGAGGAAGCCGGGGGCACAGGCGGGCGCGGCAGTGTCACGGGGCGCGGGCGGATCGTCCAGGTCGCAAGCAGCGCAGCACAGCGCGATGACGGCGAGCCTGCCCGCACAACCACCCAAGAAAGCCTCCGTACACACTGGATGCCCTGAGGTCTATTCGACGCGGAAGCCGCGGGCTCGCGACTGTGAAGGGACAGGGCCGACCCCAGCTCCAGGTTAGGCTCTCCCCCTCGCCCCCGGAGGCCGCCATGTGGATCACAGGCATTCGCACCGAAGGCTTCGCGCCCCTCGAAGAGCTGGAGCTGCAGGACTTGCCGCGCGCGGCCTTCGTCCACGGCCAGCCCGAACGCTGTGAGCAGGTGGCCGCAGCGCTGCAGCTGTTCTTCGCGGCTCTGCTGCCGGAGCGGCTGCCCCGGGTGCTGGTGGACCTGGGCTTCGCGCCGAGCGCCGAAGGCATCGAGGTGCTGGGCCTGCCCCTGCCGGACCAGGCCCGCTGGGGCACGCCCCACGCGGCGCGTGCCTTGCTCGCCGATCCCGGTGCCCGCAACCTCAAGGTGCGCCTGTCCATGGCCCTGGATCCGCTGCAGTTCCGCTTCCTGCGCGAGCACGCAGGGCGTCACCCCTGGCTGGTCACCGCCCTGGCCGAGGGCGCGCGAGCCGAGATCACCGTGGGCTGGCTGTTCGACACCGATCTGTGTGCTGCCGCCGTGAGCGTGCTGCGCGTGGTGCTGGGCGAGGAGCGCGTGCCCGTCGCCGGCCCCGAGTCCCCGAAGTGGCTGCCGGTGTTCCTGCAGGGCCTGGGCCGCCGCTTCCGCGCCCTGCCCGCGGCCGGTGGCTCCCTGCCCCAGGCGGCCGCCGGCTGGCTCGAGGCCCAGGCATCGCCCGTTCCCGGCCGCTCCCAGGCCGCGGGCCGCGTGGCGGAGACCTTGTCCGCATCCCCCTTCGAGCTGGCAGGCACCCGGCCCGTGCGCTGGGGGGAAGGCGCAGCCGTGGTCGCCGGCCCCGCCAGCCGCCCTGTGGCCTGGTTCGGGCCGGCCGCGATCGAAGCCGTGGAGCTGTGCGCCGCGGTCCACCTGTCCGGGGCCGAGATCCTCTGCCTGCGCTACCCCGCGCTCCAGCAACCCCAGCCCGCCGAGGTCTGGGACTGGCTCGAGGCCGCGGCCGCCGAGACGGGCTCCCCCCTCGAGCAGGTCCTGCTGCTGGGCATCGAGCACGAAGGAGGGCTGAGCATCGAGCCCGCACCCGCCGGGGACAGCGGGTGAAGGCGGTCTGCCAGCGCTGCGGAGCGGCCAAGCCCGGGCCCTTGGTACCCTGCCGGTCCTGCACCCACGTGCCCACAGGCGAGGAGCGCACCGTGGCCTGGCTGCTGTCCGACCACCACCTCAGCCCCAAGGACCTCGAGGAAGCCGCAGGGCGCATCCGCAGTGGTCAGCGCCTGGCTCCACCCGAGCACTTGCTGGCCAAGGCCCGGGAAGACCTGCGCGAGGCCATCCCCGGCCGCCGTCGGCGCCCCAAGCCCGCGCCCGAGCTCCCGGAGTCGACCGAAGTCGCCGCCGGGGTCCCCAACGAAGATCCTGTGCCCGCCTGGAGCTCGGCCCCCAGCGTGAGCGCCCTGCTGGAGCTGGACGCCGCCGGCCCACCCGGGGGGGTGCTCCCAAGCTGGGCTCTGGCGGTCATCACCCTGGGCAGCGTGCTGATGACCCCCCTGCCAGCGTGGGTGGCCTGGTGGCTGTGGCGCGAGTCCGCCCCCCACGCCTCGCGTCAGGTTCGCGGCGTGGCTGTGTGGACCAGCGCGATCTTCGCCCTGGCCTGGGTGGGAGCCATGGCCTGGACCTGGATCCCGAGGCTGTCCTAGGGCACGTCCATGCGCACCAGGCGGAGCAACGCCAGCGCCAGACAGACCACCACCAGCACCCCCAGCCCGGCCCACGACACCGCGCTCCAGCCGTCGAGGTAGCCTTCCCAGGCGGCCAGGGCTTCACCGGGCATGAAGCGAGCGATGTCGCCGGCCAGCTCCATGCTCGGCAGCTTGCCGATCAGGGAGAGGAGCAGGCGCAGCACGAGGTCAGCGGCGAGGTAGAGCACCACCCCCACGACCACGGCAGCCACGTTGCGCACCACCAGCGCCACCAGGATGCCCATGCAGAGCAGGCCGAGGTCCGACGGCCAGGAGGCGAGGTAGCCCAGAGCGAGCGGGCCCCACTCACCCTCGATCCCGAAGAGCAGAGCCCCGAGACCACCGGCCAGCAGCGCGGTGACGGTCAGCGTGAGCAAGGACAGCACCGCCAGGGCCAGCAGCTTGGCCAGCAGCACGGCCCAGCGAGGCACGGGGCGCACCAGCAGCTCCCGCAAGGTGCGGTCCTTGAACTCGCCAGCGAAGCTCGCGCCTGCGGCCCACAGCAACATCAGGGGCAGCAGGAAGAAGTTGCGCGCCCGCAGCGCCCAGCCCGCAGTGGTCGCTCCCGAGAAGTCGATGATCTGGTCCAAGGGAAGACCGTTCATCGAAGCCTCGGCGCCCAGGTACTCGGCCAGGGCCATGCCGCCCACGGCCAGCAGGCCTACGGCGGCTGCGATGAGCAAGGCCGCGATGCCGCTGGCACGGAGCAGGGTCTTCTTCAACTCGGCGAGGAACAGGCGGTGGAAGTGACGGGGGAACATCAGCTCACCTCCTGCTGCGTGCGGGCCAGGTAGAGCTCTTCGAGACGGCGCTCCTGGGGCACGATGGCGGAGACCGCGATCCCTCCCGCCACCAGCTGCGCGTTGAGCTCGCCGGGGAGCAGGCCGCGCAGGCTGATGCGCAGCCGGCCGGCGACGCCGTCACCCACCACCTCGGCGCCGGCGATCTCGGCCACCAGCTCGCGGGCGCGAGCCGGATCGTCCACCCCGACCTCGAGCAGCTCATCGCCGGACAGGTCGCGCACCAGGCTGCCCACCTCGCCTTCGGCGGACAAGCAGCCCTGGTCGAGGATGCCCACCCGATTGCAGAGCAGCTCGATCTCCGCCAGCAGGTGGCTGGAGAGGAACACGGTGAGCCCGTCACGCTTGACCAGCATGCGCAGCAGGTCGCGCACCTCGCGCATTCCCCGGGGATCGAGGCCGTTGGTGGGCTCGTCCAGCAGCAGCAGCTTGGGTCGTCCAACCAGGGCACGGGCGATGCCCAGGCGCTGGCGCATGCCGTGGGAGTAGGTGCGAACCCGGTCGCCACCGCGATCCTGGAGCCCCACGCGCTGCAGGGCCTCGGCGATCTCCTCGGAGCTGCCACGGCCGACGTAGGCGCAGGCCAGCTCGAGGTTTGCGCGGCCGCTCATCCAGTCGTGGAAGCGAGGGGTCTCGATGATGGAACCCACCCACTCGCGCTGCCTGACGGGGTCGGACTCCCCGAAGATGCGGACCTCACCGGCGTCGCGACGGATGAGGCTGAGGATGCAGCGCATGCTGGTGGTCTTGCCGGCACCGTTCGGCCCAAGAAAGCCGTACAGATCGCCAGGCTGCACCGTGAGGTGCAGATCGTGGACCGCGGTGCGGGAGCCGAAACGCCGGGTCAGTCCCACGACCTCGAGGGCCGGGGGGCCGCCAACGGCATCTTTCGGGGATTCATGACTTGGCATGGCGCGCTGCTCCGTGTAAGAAGCGCCCGGTTAACCCGCCGCACACCCCGCACCCTCCCTCGGAAATTGGAGACAGCCATGAAGTACGGCTTCTTCTTCATCTGCTCGCTCATGGCGGGCCTCTGCGCCCCCCCCGAAACCGAAGACACCGATCCTGGCACCGGCGATCTGCCGGACGGCTGCGAGGGCGGCGCCACCCTGGCCGACATCCAGCAGGAGGTCTACGCCGACGGTGACGAGGTCGAGATCCCCTGCGCCGTGGTCACCGGGGAGCTCACCGCCACCGGCGACGGCTTCTTCATCCAGGATCCCGGAGGCGGCGAGTGGAGCGGCATGTACGTCTACCTCTACGGCGGCATGGACGCCGACGAGCTGGACATCAGCGAGGGCGACCTCATCAGCATCGCTGGCGTGGTCAGCGAGTGGAACGACCTCACCGAGCTGTCCATCGCCACCGCCTACGACGTCGCCGTGATCGGCGAGTACCCCGTCACGGTGGACGACGTGGCCTGCGACACCGCCGACTGGGAGCCCTGGGAGAGCTGCCTGATCTCCGTCGATGGGCTCGAGGTCACCTCCTGGCCCGACAGCTACGGCCAGGTCGAGACCAGCTGCGGCATGACCTTCGACGACCTCTACTTCGACTACAACACCGGCACTGGCGCGGTCTGCAACCCCGTGGTCGGCCCCCTGATCTACTCCTACGAGGCCTACCGCCTGGTTCCCCGTGACGAAGACGACATGGCCGGCTGCACCGACCCCGAGCAGGTCGAGGGCAGCACCATCTCCGAGATGAAGGCCTCCGGCGCCGGCGACGGCGACTTCGTGTCCCTCGAGGACGTGGTCATCACCACCACCATCACCCCCGACGGCGAGCTGTTCTTCATCCAGGACCAGGGCGGCGGCGCCAACACGGGCCTGGTGGTCTACGTGGGCTCCGACAGCTACGACGCCGTGATCGGCAACGTGGTCGATATGCAGGGCCCCCTGAGCCTCTACTACGACCTGCTCGAGATCACGCCCACCAGCATCACCGAGACCGGCACCACCGCCACCCCCACCGCCACCGAGCTGTCCGCCGATCCCAGCGACTGGGAGGACTACGAGGGCGCGCTGGTCACGCTGACCAACGTCGAGGTCACCAGCGATCCCGACAACTACGGCGAGGTCACCACCAACTACGGTGTCACCATCGACGACCTGTTCTACCAGGCCAACATGTCCAATGGTGAGACCTACAGCAGCGTCACCGGCGTGATCACCTACAGCTACAGCGCGTACAAGCTGGAGCCCCGCGACGCCGCCGACGTCGTGATGTAGCCACCGCGCTCGCGGTCAATCCTTCTTCTTCCACGCCCACCGGGCCCTGGCCTTGTCCAGGGCATCGGGCATGTGGGCCGCCGCGAAGTGCAGGGCTCTGGCCCGCGGTGTGAGCATCACCTGACGCTGATCCTTGCGGATGGCGTCGAGCACCGCGCTGGCCACGGCCTCGGCCGACATGGGCCGCCAGCGACGGTGCTCGCTGGCGATCCCGGGCCAGCCCGCGTTGGCGAAGAAGGGTGTGTCGACCGCTGGCGGGTTGATCACGTGGACCTTCACCCCGGTATCTCGCAGCTCCTGCCGCAGGGCCTCGGACCAGCCGATGAGCGCGTGCTTGGTGGCGCAGTAGGCCGACTGGCGCTCGAAGCCCCGCTTGCCTGCGATGCTGGCGATCTGCACGATGTGACCGCTGCCCCGCTCCACCATGCCCGGCACCAGCGCCTGGGAGACCCGCATCACCCCCAGCAGGTTGACCTCCAGCAGTTGGCTCAGCTGGTCGGGGGAGGTCTGGTCCCAGTCGGCGAACAAGCCCACGCCGGCGTTGTTCACCAGCACGTCCACTTGACCGTAGCGGTCCTCGACCACTGTGCGCAGCAGGTCGATGTCGCGCTGCTTGGTGACGTCCAGGGTGAGCGCGAGATCCACCTCGCGGGCCAGCTCGGCCAGTCGGCCCTGGTGTCGGCCGGTGCCCAGCACCCGGGCACCCGCAGCGGCGAAGGCCCGAGCCGCTGCCCGGCCGATGCCGCTGGTTGCGCCGGTGATGACGACGGTCTTGTCGTGGAGGTCGGTCATGGCATCTCCGAGGAGGGGAAGGCATCGACCTTGCGCGCTGCGATGGTGACACGCTGCGGCCCGAGGACCATGGCATTGTTGGACGCCGCGAAGCTGACCGTGGCCTCGCGGCCCAACAGCGCCCCGGATGCCGTGTCGAAGCTGGCAGTGGATTCGATCTCTGAGGTCACGTAGACACTGGCTGCCGAGGTGGCGGTCTCGGTGCCGCTCTCGGAGGCCTTGCCCTCGGAAGTG
>CAZHIK010000142.1:12525-12963 GCA_964532635.1 uncultured Enterobacterales bacterium | reverse complement strand
CTCGAGGGCGGCGACGGTGGCGTCGGTGGCGACGGCGGTGGTGGCGGCGGCGGCGGCGGTGGCGCCGGCGGCCCCAGCTTCGCCGCTATGGCCTTCGGTATCACCCCCGACGCGGCCTACCTGAGCGCCGACAACACCCTGAGCTACGACTACGCCGGACCGGGCGGTCGCGGTGGCCTCGGCGGTGCCGTCAGCTCCAGCAGCGGCGACGACGGCGTGGACGGCGGCGAGGGCGAGCAGAACTGGTAGCGAGGAAGGCGATGTAGGGGAGGGCTTCACCCCCTCCCGCTCCGGCTGGTGCTACTCGACCAGCCCGTACTCGTGCTCGCACTCGACGATCAGGAAGGTGTCGCAGGCGGCGTCCTGGACGCAGGCCAGCTCGTTGGCGACGTCGGCGGTCTTGGCGGCCAGCGCATCCAGCCTGCGGCCGTGAGCCTC
>CAZHIK010000142.1:2833-12515 GCA_964532635.1 uncultured Enterobacterales bacterium | reverse complement strand
CTCGTTGGCGACGTCGGCGCCTTGCTCTTCGTACCAGAGGCAGCCCTGCAGGCAGGAGTCGAAGCGGGGGTAGGCGCCGTAGCCGCAGGTCTCCACCAGCTCATCGCAGAGGTCCTGGCAGTTCTGTGAGGCGTTGGCAGCGGTCTCGCCTTCGCAGCCGGTGACACCGAGGAGCAGGAGCAGGGGCAGGAGCGTGCGCATGGACTCTTCCTGGCTAGTTGAGGGACGCGGTGCCGAGCACGCCGATGGAGACGACGGACTCGATGTAGGAGCCGGAGGCCTCGTTGGGCGTCCACTCGATGATGTAGCGATACATGTAGACGGCCATCAGGGTGCCGCGGCTGTAGGAGCTCAGGTAGCTCGCGGGGATGGTGATGGAGCCGTTGTCGTAGTCGCGACACAGGATGGAGCCGAGGTAGTGGCCGGTCATGCCATCGTACATGCCGAGCATCACCACGAAGGTGCCTGTGCCGCCTGACGGACCGTAGATGATGGTGCCGCCGCTGGTGCGAGAGAACACCGGGGAGAAGGCCGACTGCGGCTGGGTGTAGAGCAGATCGATGGGCATGATCTCGGTGATCATCTGGCCCGTGGTGACCGCGTCCACCACCGTGAAGGGGCCCCAGTCTCCCCCGTCGGCCGCCTCGAGATCGTAGGCCGTGTTTCGCTGGAAGTCGCTGTCGGTGAGCGAGCCCGCGTCGTACTGCACGTCGCCGCTGACGGTGGTGCGGGTGAGGGTGATGGCGCTGCTGCCCGCGGTGAGGTGCACGTTGGAGCCCACATCGAGGAAGCTCGAGGTGGGAGAGCTGTTGGAGGGGTTGGCCACGCAGCTGCCCGGGTCCGGCAGCCACTCGGTCCAGGTCTGGGTGGTGGCGTTGTGGGAGGCCGCGAAGGCGTAGCTCTGCGGAGAGGTGGTGCCGTAGCAGTCGGAGCACGCTACCTGCAGGTGGGAGAACTCCACCACGCCGCCGACGCCTTCGATGTCACCGCTGGCGGTGTCGTCCGGGTCTGGGGGGATGTCGGTGTCGGTGAAGGTGTAGCCATCCTCGAGCACCACCTCGCCCAGGTCGGAGCGCACCGTCAGATCGACCACCAGCTCCATGCCGGCGTCGGGGGCCACCACTGTGACGGTGCTGGCATCGACCACGCTGACGTCCACCGCGGCCGAGCCGAACTCCACGGCCACCGTGCCCTCGAAGCCCCCGCCGGCGATGGTGACGGTGTTGCCCCCGGCTGTGGGACCGTAGTGGGGCTCGACGTCGGTGACGTACAGGCCGTCTGGACCGCTGTCGACGTTGGGCTCGAGGTAGGTCTGACCGCAGGCCCCCAGGGCTGGGAGCAGCAGCAGGAGCAGCGCCGGCAGCCAGGGCCTCATTCGCCGGTGTCGCCTCCCAAGGTGCCGTTGGGATCGTACAGGAAGTAGCCGACCCCGGACTCGCCATCCCAGGTGTCGGTGATCCACAGGTGGATGCGGTCGCCCACCCGGTTGGCCGCCACGGCGCCCACCTCACCCTGAGGCGTCTGCTCGATGGGGATGCGGTCCTGCTGGACCTCCCAGCTGTTGCCGTCGCTCGAGATCGCCCAGCCCAGGTACATGTTCTTGCTGGTCTGGTAGCCGACGTTGATCTCCCAGTCCCCGAAGCCCACGAAGAACATGTACCAGGTGCCATCGAGCTCCACGACGGAGGTACCGATGAAGCCCTCGTCGTACCAGGAGTTGGGCGGGCCCGCGGGGATGAGCTGGTTGTTGGCCATGTTCCAGCTCAGGCCGTCGGAGGAGGACATGGCGTACATGGAGCAGGCGGTCTCGCCCATGTTGTAGCCGGCCACGTAGCCCTTGTAGCCGCCCACCGAGCCGAGGCTGAGGCCCAGGGGCCAGCAGCCGTTCACCATGCCACCGGAGGAGGGGTTGGTCAGGTCGAAGACCGGGGCGCTGAGGTCCCAGGACAGGCCATTGACCGAGGTTGCCACGCCGAGCTTCCAGTCGCCGCCCTGGATGTTGTAGCCGCCGTACAGGATCAGGTACTGCATGGCGTCCGGGTCCCAGACCACCTGCATGCCCTGCATCCCGTCGTGGTTCCACTCGCGGACGTCCTCGGGGTTTTCGAGCACCGGGTTGCCGCCGTAGGGGGTGAAGTTGGTGCCGTCGTCGCTGATGGCGTAGCCCAGGCCGTAGTCGCCGTACTCGGTCCCTGCGGGCGCTCCCACGTACCACATCTGGTAGAAGGGGTGGCCCACCACCTCGGTGACGTTGAAGGTGGTGGAGCCGATGGTGCCGGCCCAGGACTCGCCCGAGGTCGTGAAGACCGGGTTGCAGTCGTAGCTGAAGAAGTCGGTGTCCAGCACCTGGCTGAACCCACACTCGGTGACGTCACCGGGGTCCACGTCCGGGGGCTCGGGGATCACCTCGTACTCGCTGGCGCAGCCGGTGAGAGCGAGGATGAGGAGCAGCGTGGCGCGCATGCGGCCTCCATGTGGGCATCAGGCAGGAGGATAGCGGTTCCTGACTCCGCTGGCCACGGCGTCGCAGAGGCAATACGGCATCATGGAGCTGCGTGGAGCAGGCTGGAGGCACGGTGATCGGAACGCGATTCGGGCGCTACCGGGTGGAGGAGGAGCTCGGCAGGGGCGACTTCGGGGTCACCTGGCGAGCGGTGGACGTCCAGGGCGGTGGCCCGGAGCTCGCGCTCAAGGTCGCCCACGCCCACCTACGCCAGGACGATCACTTCATGGGTGTGCTCGAGAGGGAGTGCGTGCCGCTGCGCGAGCTGCGCCACCCAGGCATCGCCTACTTCCACGGCCTGCTGAGCGAGTCCGGCCAGCTCGCGGCCGCTCGGGAGCTGGTGCTGGGCGAGGACGTCCGGCGGGTCCTCACCCGTGGGCGCATCTCGGTGGAGCACGTGCCCGGCCTGCTCGAGCTCGCGCTCCGCGCCTTGGCTCACGCCCAGACCCAGCACCTGATCCACGGTGATCTCAGCCCCTCGAACCTCTTCTGGTGCTACGACGGCACCCTGCGCATCACCGACTTCGGGCTGGCTCGGTCGGTCCACATGGCGACGGCCAACCGCACCAACGCGCCCCCGGGCCATCCCGACTACATGGCGCCGGAGCTCGTAGATGGTCAGATCAGTGGGCGTTCCGACCTCTACGCCTTGGGCCTGATCGCCTATGAGTGCCTGGTGGGCAGGTCGGCCTGCGAGCCCGGTGATCTCAGCAGCAAGCTGTCCTGGCATCGCTACAAGGGGATGCCCGATCCTCGCATCGAGCGCCCCGACTGCCCGGACTGGCTGGCCCGGCTGCTGTTGCAGCTGGCCGCCATCGATCCCGCCACCCGGCCCCGCGATGCCCAGACCGCCCTGGGACTGCTGCGTCCCGTGACCGCGCCCAGTCTCAGCGGGAGCGGTGAGGATTCGTCCACCCACGTCTCCACGGTGACCTCGGGACTGGAGCCTCCACCACCTCCCGAGCGCACGCCGCCAACTCCGCCCCGCCTCGAGCGTCCGGTACCCGAGGACACCATCCCGGCGGTCATGTCCGGGGGCTTCGGAGCTGGCCAGGCCGAGGGGCAGGGCTTTGGCTTCGGCCACCTGAAGACCGACGCAGGGCAGCGTCCGCCCGACCTGGACCAGACCTCAGCTGCGCTCCCGCCCCCTGTGGCAGCCCAACCCACGAACTCCGGCCCTCCTCCCTCCATCGAGGCTCCGAGGGTGCCGGTGTCGGCCAGCGCTCGGGGTGTGGATCGCAGGATCGATCCCATCAGCCAGGAGCAGCGGGAGCTCGAGGCCAAGCGGGAGCGGCTCAGGGTCGCCGTGTTCTGGTCGGTGGCGGTGGGGGTGCTGCTGGTGAGCGTGGTGGCCTTCGTGGGCTATCGGGCCGTCCAGGCCCGCCGCCTCGCTGCAGCCAGGGCCAGCGGTCCCGACATCGATCCCGAGCTTATCGTCGGTGGCGGCTACGACCGCTTCGGCGAGACCCCTGTCGAAGCGTCGCACAGCCGCGGCCCGTCCTCGGGACCGGCCAATCCCGCTGCGGGCGAGGTGGGCGCTGGCGGGGGTTCAGGCTCCCAAACCGGGAGCACCGGGCAGGAAGCCAACGAGCGCTACCTGCTGGGGGGCGATGAGCAGCCCGTCAACGAGTACGCTGGCTTCTCCATCACATCCAATCCCATCGGCGCGCGGGTCTGGCTGGACAACGACGAGATCGGTCACACACCCATCGAGGGCTTCTCCGTGCGGGAAGGACGTCACACCATCCGCCTCGAGCTCGATGGCTACGCCTGGGCCAGCCGTCGGCTGGATGTGGCCAGGGGGGTGGACGAGGATCTCGGTGTGGTGACCCTCGAGCGCGAGGTGGTGGCTGCGGGTCCTGTCCTGCTCTGGAGTGTCGAGCTCGAGGGCGCCTCGGTCTTCGTGGACGACAGCCATGCCGGCCACCTTCCGGTCGTGGTGGACATGACCCCGGGGCAGCACACCTTCTTCGTGCAGCCCTCCCAGGGCGAGCCGGTGGAGTTGGAGCTCACGGCCTACCCCGGCACCGAGCAGGAGCCCGGGCGCCTGCAGCTCGAACCCCCTCACTGAGCCCCTTCTCGAATCGAGGCGTCGCAGGGGCTGATACGAGGCCTCCCGACGGTCCTTTCATGAGCAGCGAACTTTGTCGTGCAAGCGGCGATCCGAGATGTCGCAGATTGTCGATCATCACGCTGGATCAACGCCTTCGGCTGCTGTACAGTATTCCTGACCGCAGTGGCGCGCTGCGAGAAGTGCATTCGCATCCCAGGGAGGCCCCCTCATGTCCACCAAAACCGTCACCCTTCTGGCGGCTGTAGCCCTGATTGGCTGCCAGCACGCCGACACGAACCTCAACCAAGAGATCGGCCGAATCGGCGGCTTCGTCTACGATCTCGAGGGCAACCCGGTCGCCGACGTCACCGTAGAGATCCAGGGCCTCGAGGCCACCACGGACGACAATGGCTACTACGTGGTCGGCGACATCCTGCCTGCCTCGGCCATTCCGATCACCTTCCACAAGGATGGCTACGCCAAGGGCCACGCCCGCGCCGAGCTGATCAGCTGGGAGTTCGTATCGGTCAACGGCACCATCATGCCCATCGATGGCACGGCGAGCTTCGACGCCAGCGCCGGCGGCACGGTGGAGATCGAGGAAGTCACCATCACCTTCGCCCCCGACAACATCCTCACCGCCGACGGCGAGGTGTACACGGGCGAGGTCATCGTCTCCTCCACCCACATCGATCCCCACACCGACGAGATCCTTGGCGCGCCTGGCGACCTCACCGCATGGCGCAAGGTCTCCGACGCTGGCAAGGACGACAGCTACACGCTGAACCAGTTGGTCTCCTACGGCATGATCAGCGTCGAGCTCGAGACCCCCGAGGGTGAAGAGGTCGAGGTCGATCCGGACCAGCCCGTCGATGTGGCGATGGCCATCAACAATGGCGACCTCCCCGACGTGTACCGCCTGGCCGACGGCGACACCAACGACGTCTGGTCCTTCGATACCGACGCGATGCGCTGGGTCGATGACGGTGTCGGCACCGTGGTGGAGCGCGAGGATGGCCGGTTGGCGTTCGAGTTCACAGCCTCCCACTTCTCCTGGTGGAACTGCGATCAGGGCTATGTGCCTTCCTGTGCCACCGGCTACGTCTACGACGTGCTGGACTTCCCGGTGCGCGGTGCCGAGGTCACCTGCGCTGGCTCCCAGTCCACCTCCACGGTCTACACGGACGAAAACGGCCTGTACGTCTGCACCGTGATGGTCGGCGACACCATCAACGTCACCGCCACCACCACCGTGGGCGGCCGCAACTGGTCCGAGCGCCAGGTCGGTGTCTACCTGTACGGCTACGGCTCCTCCGCGGCCGACTGCCAGCCCATCGACGACATCGACATCCAGGTCTGTCGCGAGACCGGCGTCATCACCGGCGGCAACTTCACCGCGGCCTCTTCCCAGGGCGGCGACGAGTACCAGGTCGACCTCATCGAGGCCGCCTTCTGGGAGCCCCAGGGCGACCCCGAGCTGTGCGAGGACCCCTGGAACTCGCTGGACGACGGTGAGTGCACCGTTGCCCACCCCGACGAGATCGAGAAGTGGGTCGACAACGGCGACATCATGGTCGACGCCTACGAAGACGGCCGCTCGGTCGGCGACCACCTCACCATCTCCACCTCCCGTGAAGACTACCGCATGAACCGCGACTACCTGGACGGCAAGCCCTGGTACCGCTGGGAGGACTACGAGGAGGAGGGCATCTTCGAGGACGACGACGACGTCGATATCCAGGCCCCCGGCGACTCCTCCGACTACATGGGCAGCTTCTCCAAGGAGAACTTCACCCGCATGCCCCCCGCTACCCACGTGGGCCCCGGCGACTACGATGGCACCTGGGACGGTGACGGCGGCTTGGACGTAGAGTACGACGGCGCCACCAACGACGAAAACGGCGTCATCGTCATGGTCGCGTCCCAGAACGCCTATGAGGACGAGACCTGCATGTGCCGCTTCAAGGACGACGGAAACATCACCGTCCCGTCCAACTACATGAACCAGCTCGACAAGGGTGTGGGCTCCATGTCGGTGTCCCACCTCGAGAACCACTGGACCGAAGGCCCCGACGGCCTGCCCATCCGCGTCCAGCTGTTCTCTGGCACCATGATGTCGATCGAGTTCGAGTAGCGGTCAGTCTCCTCCCTCCGCGCCACGACAGCCCAGGGCCCTGGCCCTGGGCTGTTCGCTTTGCGGTCAGGCACCCGGGACGAGGAACGCGCATCCTTGTAGTGTGATGGCGCTTTGCAGCTCGAGTGAGCGTGATAGGAGCGCCGCTCACCCGCACGTCCCGGTGACGCATGTCCAAGCGTTCCATCAACGAGCAGCTCCGAGAGCAGAAGAAGCAAGCCCGCCTCGGAGGAGGCCAGAAGCGCGTCGAGGCCCAGCACGCCAAGGGCAAGCTCACGGCCCGAGAGCGCCTCGACCTGCTGCTCGATCCCGGCTCCTTCGAGGAGCTCGATCAGCTGGTCGAGCACCGCTGCCACGACTTCGGCATGGAGAACAAGCACTTCGCAGGCGACGGCGTGGTGGCCGGCTACGGCACGGTGGGCGGGCGGATGATCTTCACCTACGCTCAGGACTTCACGGTGCTGGGTGGCTCCCTGTCGGAGACCCACGCGGCCAAGATCTGCAAGGTCCAGGACCTGGCCGCCAAGATGGGGGTGCCGCTGATCGGGCTCAACGACTCCGGCGGTGCGCGCATCCAGGAAGGCGTCGGCGCTCTGGGTGGCTACGCGGACATCTTCCTGCGCAACACCCTGGCCTCGGGACTGATCCCGCAGCTCACCGGCATCATGGGGCCCTGCGCCGGTGGCGCGGTCTACTCTCCGGCCCTGACCGACTTCATCGTGATGGTCGAGAACAGCTCCTACATGTTCATCACCGGCCCCAAGGTGGTGAAGACGGTGCTCAATGAGGTGGTCAGCTCCGAGCAACTGGGGGGCGCGGCCGCCCACGCCAGCCGCAGCGGCGTGGCTCACTTCACCGCCACCAGCGACGGCCAGGCCATCGCGATGCTCGAGCGGCTGCTGTCGTACATGCCCCAGAACAACATGGAAGACCCGCCCGTCGTCGCCTGCGACGATCCCCCGGATCGCGCTGACGCCAGCCTCGACACCATCGTGCCCGAGGATCCCAACCTGCCCTACGACATCCGGCAGGTCATCGGCTCGGTGGTCGACCGCGGCTCCTTCCTCGAGGTCCAGGCGGCCTGGGCACCCAACATCGTGGTGGGCTTCTCCAGAGTCGAGGGCCGCTCCGTGGGCATCATCGCCAACCAGCCCAGCCAGATGGCCGGTGTGCTCGACATCAAGGCCAGCATCAAGGCCGCACGCTTCATCCGCTTCTGCGATGCCTTCAACATCCCCATCCTGACCTTCGTAGACGTGCCCGGCTTCATGCCCGGTACCACCCAGGAACACGGCGGCATCATCCTGCACGGGGCCAAGCTCATCTACGCATACTCCGAGGCCACGGTCCCCAAGGTCACCGTGATCACCCGCAAGGCCTACGGCGGAGCCTACTGCGTGATGTCATCCAAGCACCTTCGGGGCGACATCAACCTGGCCTGGCCCACCGCGGAGATCGCGGTCATGGGGCCCAAGGGAGCGGTGGAGATCGTGTTCCGCAATGAGCTGAAGGCCTCCGAAGACATGGCCGCTCGTCAGCAGGAGCTCGAGCAGGACTACAAGGACAAGTTCGCCAACCCCTATGTCGCCGCCAGGCGTGGCTATGTCGATGACGTGATCCAGCCCCGCGCCACCCGCCGCGCGGTGGTGCGTGCCTTGCGTATGCTGGCCACCAAGAAGGACAGCAACCCCATCAAGAAGCACGGCAACATCCCGCTCTAGGTGGCTACATGTCCCTCCTCCCGATCCTGATCCAGGCCACCCCCGAGCTGCAGGAACCGACCCTGCGTGGGTTCGCTGCCATCGAGGCCACCAACGGCTGGTGGGTCGCTGTGGTCGGTATGTGTGTGGTGTTCAGCGCGCTGTTCACGCTGTTCCTCATCATGAAAGGGCTCTTCCGCTTTCTCGAGCCGAGGCCGGTGGCCCAGGTGGCCGCAACCGGACGTCCCGCTATCGCCGAGGCCCCCGAGGATGCCGTCGAGGTGCCGGCATCCGATGGGCCCACGCCCCAGTTGGTGGCGGCCATCGCCACCGCCATCCGCCTCGAACAACAGCGGTTCGCCTCTTCCGCTCCCGCCCCCCAGCCCGGTGCCGGGTCTGGCTGGGTCATCTCTCGCAGCCTGCAGTGGGCTGCACACCAACGCGTCTTCCAGCGCACCAGGAGCTAGGAACCCATGGCCACCTGGACCATCCAGATCGAAGGTCGCAGCTACGAGGTCGACGTCCAGTCCCTCGAGGCTGGCTATGCCACCGTCGTGGTCGACGGTGCCTCCTACGACGTGAGCTGGGAGGAGCCCGAGGGTGCTGCTCCGGCGGTCACACCGGCCGCCACGCCCGCTCCCGCAGCCGCACCCACAGCCGCCCCCAAGGAGCGCCCCGCTGCCGCGGCTTCCGGGGTGGTCACCTCGCCACTCCCTGGCCTGGTGCTCGAGCTGCTGGTCAAGCCCGGCGACGCGGTCGCGGCTGGCGATGTGGTCGTCAAGATCGAGGCGATGAAGATGGCCAACGAGATCCGTACGGACGTCGCGGGGACCGTGGCCGAGCTGCTGGTGCGAGCTGGCGACACCGTGGACGAGGGCGCGCACCTCCTGCGCATCGGGTAGCCCGCCATGGAGATGCTCACCGACCTCATCTACTTCACGGGCTTCGGGCAGCTCGACCCGCGCAACCTGGTGATGATCGCCATCGGCATCATCTTCATCACCCTGGGCATCGTGAAGCACTACGAGCCGCTGCTGCTCGTGCCCATCGGCTTTGGCATCCTGGTGGGGAACATCCCCTTCGCCGAAGAGATGACCCTGGGCATCTACCAGGAGGGCTCGGTCCTCAACTACCTCTACTTCGGGGTCATCAAGGGCATCTACCCGCCACTGATCTTCCTGGGCATCGGCGCCATGACCGACTTCTCGGCGCTGTTGTCCAACCCCAAGCTGGTGCTGTTGGGCGCGGCGGCCCAGATCGGCATCTTCATCACCCTGCTCGGCGCATTGTTC
>CAZHIK010000142.1:0-2823 GCA_964532635.1 uncultured Enterobacterales bacterium | reverse complement strand
CCCCCGCAGAGGCCGGCGCTATCGGCATCATCGGCGGCGCCGATGGCCCCACTGCCATCTTCCTCTCCTCCCAGCTGGCCCCACACCTGCTGGGCCCCATCGCCATCGCCGCGTACTCCTACATGGCCCTGGTGCCGGTGATCCAGCCGCCGGTCATGATGCTGCTGACCTCCAAGGACGAGCGGCTGATCCGGATGAAGCCCCCACGCAAGGTGTCCAAGCGGGTCAAGATCTTCTTCCCCATCATCACCTTCCTGGTCTGCGCCTTCATCGCGCCGGGCGCCATCGCGCTGCTGGGCATGCTCTGCTTCGGCAACCTGCTCAAGGAGTGTGGCGTCACCGACCGCCTCGCGGTCACCGCTCGGACCTCGTTCATCGACGCCGTCACCATCCTGCTGGGCCTCACCGTGGGCGCCAGCACCCAGGCGGACGTGTTCTTGACCTGGAAGTCCGTGGCCATCTTCGGGCTCGGCGCTGCCAGCTTCGCCGTGGCCACAGCCGGCGGCCTGCTCTTCGCCAAGTTCATGAACCTGTTCCTGAAGGGCGACGATCGCCTCAATCCCCTGGTGGGTGCAGCGGGCGTGTCCGCGGTGCCCGACTCGGCCCGCGTGGTCCAGATGGTGGGTGTCGAGGACGATCCCAACAACCACCTGCTGATGCACGCCATGGGCCCCAACGTGGCCGGCGTGATCGGCTCGGCGGTGGCGGCAGGTGTGCTCTGGGGCGTGCTGACCTAGCGACTGTAGGGCTGGGGTTCATCCCCTCCTGCGCGCCGAGACGAAAAAAGCTGCGGCGGATGGGAATGGATAGATGTCCCCCGCGTACCGCCGGGCATCATGACAGCCACCTTCCAAGAACTGCTCGCCGCTTCATACCCCCGGGTGCACCGCTGCACGCTGGGGATGCTGGGTGACGAGCAGGAAGCCCGCGAGGTCGCCCAGGAGGCGTTGCTCAAGGCTTGGAGGGCGCGGGACAGCTATGACCCCACGCGGCCTTTCTACCCGTGGCTGTACACCATCGTACGCAACCTGTGCCGCGATGTTCGTGCGCGTCGGTACCGCCGCCCCTTCGTGGGTGTGGACACCGAGCGGGTGGCCTCCAACACCCCCAGCCCCTTGAGTGTGGTGAACAGCCACGAGGCCCAGGAGCGCGTGCGGGTTGCCATGGACAAGCTGCACCCCGACCATCGCGAGATCATCGCCCTCCGACACTTCCAGGACCTCAGCTACGCCGAGATCGGTGAGATCCTGGACATCCCGCAGGGCACGGTCATGTCGCGGCTGTTCCGGGCGCGCAAGGCGCTGGTACGCATCCTCGAGGAGGCTCCATGAACCAGGAACGGTACGAGGTCCTGATGGTGAAGGTGGTGGACGATGCGGCCACACCCGCCGAGCGGGAAGAGCTGATGGCCTGGATCGTGGACAAGCCCGAGCTGCGCCGTGAGCTCGAGTCCCACCAAGCCGTCAAGGCCGTCACTGACGGCTGGGTCGAGCGCCTGATGCTCGACATCGCCGAAGACCAGGTGCGCGACGACGCCGGCCACAAGCTCGGCGTGGGCATCGGTCTGGGTGTCCTGCTCTCCAGCGTCCTGCTCCTCGCTGGATGGGGGATCGGTGCCCTGTTCCTCGATCCCGAAGTGCCCATCGGCGTGCAGGTCGGCGTGGCCGGCTGCACCATCGGCTTCTTCGTGCTCCTGGGCGTCGTCATCCGCTGGCGCCTGAAGACCATCAAATCCGACCAATACAAGGACGTGATCCGATGACCACCGAGCTCACACCCACCCGCGCCGCTGCTGACCTCGCCCATCGTCCGGGCCAGGGCATGCTCGTGGTGACCAGTGACGAGATCCCCGGCAAGCGCATCGTGAAGGTCGTCGGCCTGGTGCGCGGCAACACCATCCGGACCCGCCACGTCGGCAACGACATCATGGCGGTCCTCAAGACTCTCGTGGGCGGTGAGATCAGCGAGTACACCAAGATGCTCGCCGAGGCCCGCGAGCAGGCCATCGACCGGATGCGGGCCGAGGCCGTCGAGCGTGGTGCCAACGCTGTGGTGTGCATGCGCCTCACCACCGCCGAGGTCATGTCCGGCGCTGCGGAGATCATGGCCTACGGCACCGGCGTGGTGGTCGAGGACGCCTAGCGCCCGTTCGGGCCTGACGCGGGGTTATGGAGGGTTCCGCGAACCCTTCACATGGAGTGCGCCATGCGCAACCGCCTCCTGTCCGTGCTCGCTGCGGCCGGTCTGCTCATCTTGGTCATGCCCGGCTGTGGCAAAGACGACACCGCCGATCCGTCCGAGGGCGACACCGACACCGACACCGACGTGGACACCGACACCGACGCCGACACCGACCCCGGCAGCTTCCCCGCCGATCCCTCGCCCTTCACGGTCACGGTGTCCGGGGCCTACGAGGGCACGCTCTCCTTCGACAGCCCCACCTGCTACTACCCCTCGGGCTCCAGCCAGCTGCGGGTGTTCTGGCGCAACGAAGCCCAGCAGCACGTGTTCTTCTTGCTGGTGGAGCTGCTGTCGGGCTTCGAGGGCGCGGGCACCTACGACGAGAGCATGGGACTGCGGGCCAAGCTCCAGGAAGAAGCCGGCGGCCACGGCTACTACTTCGGCTCCTCCACCGGCGATGCCGTCGAGATGACCGTCCAGCTCGACGAGGACGGTCACGCTTGGGGCGAGTGGAGCGTCAGTGGCATGTCCGACGGCGCCGGTGGCACCATCACCCTCGACCCCTCGGTCATCCCCATCTGGTGCCCCGAGCTCCAGTAGCCGCTCCCCTCCGGAGGTCTCCATGTCGCGCGTGCGGCCGTT
>CAZHIK010000141.1:0-12965 GCA_964532635.1 uncultured Enterobacterales bacterium | reverse complement strand
ACGAGATCGCCCAGGGCCTGTTCTTCTTCGATGTAGAGAGCGGCATGGACAACACCATGGCCAGCCCGTACTACGCCATCGACTGGGAGACCGAGACCGAGCTGTCCGAGGGTGATGTCGAAGATGTGAACATCGGTGGGGACCTCACCCTGTCGGTGGACACCAACGATCTGACCCTGCCCCTGGGCATCGACGAGTACACCATCTACGGCACCTTCGTCCCCGAGGAGTTCTGGCCCGACATCCACACCATCGATGGCGACATGGTGGGCCTGTGGTTCATCGGCCCCTTCAACGCCACCTTCGGCTCGCCAGCGCCGTTCACCATCAACCAGGCCTTCGGCCTCTCCGAGGGTGAGCAGCTGCAGATCCTGGTGGCGGACTACCTGGGCGCCGAGTGGGCCTCGGGCGGCACCGCCACGGTGCAGGCCGACGGCACCGTCACCACCGACAGCGGCTCCGGCCTCGCCTTCACCACCACCCTGGTGCTGGTGAAGTAGCAGGGTGGCGAAGCGCTCGCTGCCGATCCTGCTGGGCGTCGGCCTGGGGGCCTGTCCAGCCCCCGCTGACTCCGGCTTGCCTCCCGCCACCAGCGGCAGCCTGCTGGTCCTGACCTACAACGTCCACGGCCTGCCGCCCGAGATCACCGGGGACGACACGACCGCGAGGCAGGAGCAGATCGCGCCCTTGCTCGAGGGCTACGACGTGGTGGCCCTTCAGGAAGACTTCATCGAGTCCAACCACGAGACCCTGGCCGCGGGCAGCGACTGGGTCTCGGAGCGCTGGTTCGACGACGTCATTCATGGGCGGGCCTACGGCTCCGGCCTGGCCACGCTGGCGGTCTTCGAGGAAGAGCTGTGGCAGCCCCAGCACTACAGCGGCTGCTACGGCACCCTGGACAACTCCGGCGACTGTCTGGCCAGCAAGGGCTTCACGCTGCATCGGCTGCAGCTGGGGGCTGCCAGCCTCGATGTCTACAACACCCACCACGAAGCGGGCGGTGGCGACGAGGACAACGCGGTGAGGCTCGAGCAGGTCCAGGAGGTGCTGGCGTTCATGGACGAGCACAGCGCCGACCGGGCCATCCTGTTCCTCGGGGACTTCAACCTGCACGGCGATGATCCCGAGGATCTGCCCTGCATCGAGCTGTACCAGGCCTACGGCCTGCAGGACGCCTGCGACGCCATCGGCTGCCCCGAGCCCGGGCGCATCGATCGGGCCTGGTTCCGGGATGGTGATTCGGTGAGCCTGCAGCCCACCAGCTGGGAGCTGCAGGAGCAGTTCGTGGACGCCGACGGCGAAGATCTGAGCGACCACGAACCCATCGCCTTCGGCTTCGACTGGAGGGTGGAGTAGGGATCCGCTTCCTGGAGCTTGGCTTCTCCTGGGCGACCATGCCCCTGGTTTCAGACCACTTCGGCGACCAAACCCTGGATTTCCGACCGGTGAGGCTGGTGGAGGGGCTGGCGGCGCCCGAAAATGGGCGTTCTACAGTGGGCCGTGGTGAGAAGTCTCGGAGAGCGGTCTGTTTCGGGGAACATGGTCGCTGGATCGGTCGATTTTGGGCTGGGTGGTCGCCCCACCGTGACACGGTAGCGACTATTTCCCCCACCCCAGCGTGTAGACGTAGGCCGTGCGGATCTCGTAGTAGCCGTCGATGCCGGTGGAGACTTCGTCGGTGGTGAGCTCCACGCCCATGGTCTCTGGGCTCACCAGGTTCATGTCCTCGTCGACCTCGAGGGCCCAGCCGTAGGCGGTCTGGTAGCCGTTGGCCAGGCTGCCATCGACGTACTGGTTGGAGCCGAAGACGTAGGGGGCGTAGGCGGTTTCCCAGTCGGTGAACCAGCCCTCGATGAGGGCCTCGAGATCCGGGTCCAGCGGCCCGGCCGTGATCTCGAAGTCCACGGTGATCACGCTGTGGGGGTCCTCGCCCCACAGCTCGGGGTCGAGGTCGGTGCAGTCGGTGCTCTCGGGGGTGATCGTGAGCTCCCAGTCCAGCCAGGCCTCGGACCAGGCGGAGCCGGGGCTCGAGTCGATCACGTAGTACAGCGAGCAGACGTGCCCGGCCTCGCCCTGGGTGAAGTACTCCTCCTCCATCAGGATGATCTCCATGACAGGGGTCTGCAGCACCCCGGAGATCCACACCGGTGACACGGCGCCGTCTTCGACGCCGAAGACGAAGTTCCAGCCCCAGTAGTCGGTCGAGAACCAGTCCACGTCGGAGTCGGCGTCGGAGTCGGCGTCGGAGTCGGCGTCCGCGTCTCCATCGGCGTCGGCATCCGCATCGGCGTCCGCATCCGCGTCGGTGTCCCCGTCGGCGTCAGCGTCGGTGTCGGCGTCACCCTCGGGGCCGGTGTCGAAGCCGGCGCAGTCGGGGGAGCCGGCGCAGCCGTCGTCCTCGCAGTCGAACAGGCCGTCGCCGTCGTTGTCGGCGCCGTCGCTGCAGTCGTAGGCGTTGCGGCCTTCGGGCAGGTTGCAGGCGGCCAGCAGGGCCAGCAGGGGCAGGGCGCGCATGGGGCCTCCGGGGCGAGGGGCTCTGGCAGATTGTAGCAGCCGGGGCGCGGCGGATAGGTGTGAGAATCCGCCCGCTCCCCGGAGGTCCCATGCGGCGCTACGAGGTCCAGGAAAGCTTCGGTCTCGACAACCTGCAGCTGGTCGATGCCCCCGAGCCGGCTCTCGGGCCCGGGCAGGTGCGCGTCGCCCTGCGCGCCTGCTGCATCAACTACCGCGACCACCTGATGGTGCGGGGGCACTACGATCCCCGCCTGCCCCTGCCCCTGGTGCCCCTGAGCGACGGCGTGGGCGAGGTGGTGGAGCTGGGCGCTGGTGTGCGGCGGGTCGCCGTGGGCGACCGGGTCTGCGCCACCTTCTCCCCCACCTGGATCGCCGGCGAGCCCGACGGCGACGCGGTGCGCCTCACCCGCGGGGGTGCTGTGCCCGGCATGCTCTCCGAGCAGGTGGTGCTGAGGGAGCAGGAACTGGTGAAGGTGCCGGCGCACCTGACGGATGTCGAGGCCGCCACGCTACCCTGCGCGGCGCTCACCGCCTGGTCGGCCCTGGTCACCTACGGCGGCATCAAGGCCGGCGATGTGGTGCTCACTCTGGGCAGCGGGGGCGTGAGTGTGTTCGCCCTGCAGATCGCGCGCATGACGGGCGCGCGGGTCGTCGCCACCACCTCGAGTGCGGCCAAGGCCGAGCGGCTCGAGGCTCTCGGAGCCGAGGCCGTGCTGCGCTACGACGAGGATGCCCGCTGGGGCCGCGCGGTGCGCAAGCTCACCGGCGGGGTGGACCACGTGGTGGAGGTCGGCGGCGCCGGAACCCTGGCCCAGAGCCTCGACGCGGTGCGTCCGGGCGGGACCGTCAGCATGATCGGCGTGCTGTCCGGTGTGCGCGAGCCCCTGAACGTGCTGCCGGTGCTGATGAAGCAGGTGCGCGTGCAGGGCATCCTGGTGGGCCACCGCCAGGGCTTCGAGGCCATGTGCCGGGCCTTCGCTGCGGCCGAGCTGCGGCCGGTTGTGGATGGGGTGTTCCCGTTCGATGAGGCTCGCGGGGCGTTCGAGCGCCTGGCGAGCGGGGGGCACTTTGGGAAGGTTTGTGTGGGGGTGGGTCAGGGCGAATAGCTCACCAGCTCAGAGCTATCGGTCTTCACCCCGCCCACCGCGGCCGCATACCAGATGTTGGTCGAGCTGCCGTCGGTGGTGGAGGTGGTGCGCAGGGTGGTGTAGGTCCCGGCGGGCACCGTCACGGTCTCCTCGCCCACGACCGATCCCGAGTGGGTGAAGCTGAACGAGTTGGAGGTCCCTTCGCTGGTGGTCGTCGTCCCGCTGACGGTGTTGGACCAGGAATCGCCCACCGTGGGGTCGGCCGGGATCAGCAGGTAGTTGCTGTAGGTGGTGGTGCTGCTGCCCTCGTACTCGTAGTCGGGGCCCACGGTGCTGTAGTCGACCTCGGCGCGGGTGTGCCAGAAGCCCTGGGAGTCGCAGCGGTAGCTGGTGCGCATGTCGTAGGTGCTGGTGTAGCCGCTGGACACGATCTGGGAGTCCACCGCCATCACCACGGTCTCGCCGCTGATGCTCTCGACCCTGGAGTTCTGGTAGCCGCTGATGGAGCCGGTGTAGTCCCAGCTCCAGGAGCTGCCGACGCCCCGGACTCCGGTGTAGCCGCCACAGAGGTCCGGGTCGGCGTCGGCGTCGCTGTCGGCGTCGGCGTCCGCATCGGCGTCTCCATCCGCGTCGGTGTCGGTGTCGGTGTCGCCGTCCGCGTCGGTGTCGGCGTCCCCGGCGGTGTCGTCCGTTGGGGCCGAGTCGTCGGTGGATTCCTTGTCGCCGCAGGCGGCGAGCAGCAGGGCGCAGGGCAGGAGTATGCGAGCAGCGTGGCGGGTCATGGGCGGCCCTCGGGGTGGCATGTTTCTCTGTGCTCTATCTTGCCACTTGCGACCCCCGGCGAGCCGTGCCAACACTCCTGGTGTGCGCAGTTTTCGGAGGTGGCGTGCGGCGCCGATCGGACATGGCTCGGGTTCTGCTGTCGGCCCTCGCGGTCGCTCCGGCTTGTGGACCGGACGCGGACGACACGGGCCCCCACTGCATCGCCGCCAGCGCGGCCCCCACCGAGCTGATCCCGTGGGTCCGCATCCGGGCCAGCGGCACCCGCCCCGCCGAGGGCCACGACTGGGCCCGGGAGACCGAGGCGGGCCCCGCGACGGTGCGGGACGACGATCCCGACAACGGCTGGCAGCCCCCCGACGGTGAAGGGGCGGTGCTCGAGCTGGACCTGCAGCCCTGGCTGGGGCGGCGGGTGAGCCTGCGGACCCTCGAGGCCAGCTGGTCCGGACAGCTGCCGGAGGTGTCGGTGGCGCTGCTGCCGGGTTGTGGGCTCGAGCCCTACTCCGAGCTGTCCTGGGACGATCCCAGCCAGCCTCTGGATCTCGAGGGCCGCTGCGCGGGCTGCGTGGAGCTGCGGGTGCTTGGGGGCGAGGACACCGTGCTGCACTCCCTGTCCCTCACCAGCGGCGATGGGTACATCGACGTGCCCCTGCTCGACGGAGTCACCGAGCTTTTCGAGCCCGGCAGCCACCCGGGCTCGGGCCTGATCGAGGGCTTCTACGGCCAGCCCTGGTCCTGGCGGGAGCGCAAGGCCGCGCTGGTCACTCTGTGGCGCACCGGCCAGGGGCTGTACCTCTACGCCCCCAAGGACGATCCCTACCACCGGGACCAGTGGCGGGAGCCCTACCCGTCGGACCAGCAGGACGCCTTCGCGGAGCTGGCTGCGGTGGCCCAGGTCCTGGATGTGAAGTTCGTGGTGGGAATCAGCCCCTTCATCGACCTGGACCCCGAGGACGAGGGTGACTGGGAGATCCTGCGGGACAAGCTGCTGGGCTTCGCCGAAATGGGAGTAGGGGGCGTGGCGCTACTGGCCGACGACATCGAGTTCGAGGTCGATGTCACCGTGGACGCCGAGCTGGGCGCTACCCACGCGAGCTTCGCCAACCGCCTGCTGGCCGAGCTGCAGGCCGAGCACCCGGACATGGGGCTGTGGTTCGTGCCCACCGTCTACAGCGACGAGCGCATGGAGCGCTGGGAGGGCGCGCCGGCCTACCTCGAGGCCCTGCAGGCCCTGGACCCCTCCATCCCGGTGATGTGGACCGGCTCGGGCACCTTCGCCCAGACCATCGAGGCCGCTGACATGGACACCGTGCGCGGGCTCATCGGCCGCGATCCCCTCATCTGGGACAACTACTGGGCCAACGACGCCTGGGACTGGGCCTCGGGACGGGTGCACCTGTCCGCCTACCAGGGCCGCGCGGCCGACCTGGCCGATGCGGTGGACGGCATCGGGGCCAACCCCATGACCCAGGGAGCCCTGTCGCGGCTCAACGCTGGGGCGCTGGCGGCGTGGCTCGAAGAACCGGGCGAGGACACCGAGCTGCTGGGCTGGGCCACCGCCGCCAGCGTCGAGGCGCTGCTGGGCTACGGCCACCAGGAGTCCACGGCCAAAGACGCCACCCTGCTACTGCGCCTGATGGAGGCCTTCGAAGGCAGCGGGCTGGACATGCCCGCCCACGCCGAGCTCGAGTCCTGGGTGGAGGCCTTCGCCGAGGATCCCGAAACCGCCGCACGCCGCCTGCTGCCCATCCTGGCCGGCCTGGCGGTGGCGGAGTCGGAGCTGCACCACAGTGGCCTGGACAGCGAATTGGTGGACGAGCTGTACTTCCCAGGACTCAAGCTGCACCACGAGGGCATGGCCGGGCTGTGGGCCCTGCGCGCCCTGGCGGAGCGCTGCGCGGGGCGGGACGGCGACGAGGCCATGGAGCTGGCCCGGGAGCAGCTCGAGCTGAGCGGCGAGTCACGCTTCGTGTTCAGCATCGGCAGCCTGGAGGACCTGGTGGAGGCCGTGCCCGAGGTCCCCGTCCGGGACGGCCGGCTGGACCCGCCGGTGGTCGTTCCTTCCACCATCCCCGGCTGCGTGGCGGGCGAGCGCTGGACCTGGCGACCCTTCCCCAACGTGGAGCAAGTGGATGTCCACGGCCTGCCGGGCGCCGATGTCGAGGGCGACACGGTGCGCTGGACCCCGCCCCACCCAGGCAGCTTCACGGCGGTGTTCACCTCCACCAGCGCCATGGGCGGCTGGGGCTGGCGGGCGGTCGAGCTGCGCTGCGCGCCGGGGTAGCGGGGGCCGGGGGCGCTATCCCTCGACGCCAGCCTCCCAGACCTCGTTCGTCCGGGTGTCGATGACGCTGTGGATGGTGTGGCCCCCGAAGAGCCCGCCGTCCTGGAAGTACAGGGAGACAAGGCCTTCACCGACGGAGATGGACTCCAGGCGGACGCGCTGCTGGAAGCCCGCCCGGTCCTGCTGCCCCAGTCCTCCCCACATGTCGTTGTACAGGGCGAGCAGATCGTCGGTGGCGAAGTCGAGCACCGGTCGCAGGCTCGCCTCTGCGCAGCGCAGCTGTTGCTCCGCGGTGTTCGGCAGGGCTGCCTGCGGATCTTCGCAGTTTCGGCCGCAGTCGATGTCGAGCTCGTAGCTGCCGCTGCCCAGGCTGCGGCTTCCTTCGTACCGTCCCAGCGAGCGGTTCAGGATCATGGGGCCGAAGAAGGGATGGTCCAGCTCCTTGGGCCTCTGGCGATCCGTGGCGATGGCTCGGAGCTCCGCGTCGTCGATCTTCGGGTCCACGATCGCGTCGATGACGCCGTCCACGCGTTCGGCGTCCGGGTCGTTCGCGGTCTCGGGTTCCAGGCGCACCAGCAACCGGACCACGGCGTAGTCGTCGATGAGGCCCATCTGTTCGTCCATCTTTGCTCGACCGATGGGGATCGTGTTCCGCAGGTACAGGAAGCGGCTGTCCGTCTTCCCATCCGGGAGGCGCCAGTGGGAGCAGGAAAGGCTGATGCGCCACAGGTCCTGGTCGAAGCGGCCGTTCACCTTCACGCCGTGACCCGAGACCCCGGAGCCGTCTTCGAGGCAGACCAGCTCTACCGGATCGGCGAGGGCCATCCGCTCGAACAGGGCTCGCTGGCGCTCATCCAGGTCCCGGATGAGATCGCCGATGGGTTCGTCGTCGTCCGGGTTGTCCCGCTTCAGCTCGGGGCAGCCTTCCACGACGGCCTGTGGAAAGTCGGCCGGGCTCACCCCGGCGGTGGGACCGGCAGGCTCGGAGACCACCCTGTCGGGGCGGTCGTCGCTCGTCGAGGGGGAGCACGCGGTGGTGCTGGCGATGAGCAGCAGGGGGGGAAGGGGCTTCATTCGGTTGCGGGCCGGCACGTTGATGGATGATGGGCGGTCCGTGTGACCATCCCGATGGTGGGGCCACCATCGACGAGGTCTACCCAGGGTCCCAGGACCAAGCACCAGCATCGACCTGTTGGGCCTGGACTTGTACGACCCTGCAGCGCGCTAGGCTTCGGGCACCGTGTAGCTGCCCTTGGTGACCTTGTCGCCGTCGGGGTGCAGGGCGGTGATCTGCCAGGTGCAGGTCTTCTCGCCGCCCTTGTTCGGGCTGTTGATGGTGCGCAGCGGAGAGAGCCGGTAGCCGTGGTCGGTGCCGGTGTAGGTCACCGTGTACTCCTTGCTGTCGGAGCTGGAGGAGCTGCTCTCGCCGTTGGCGGTCTTCTTCACGGTGGTGCACTCGCCCGCGTATTCGACCTTCCAGGTGCCCTTGTCGCCCACCTTGGGCACCGCGAACTCGGCCCGGACCATGTACTGTCCTGGCGGGAGCACGCCGGCATCCACGCCCAGGTACTCGGTGCAGGCCTTGCCTTGGCCCTTGCACACTCCGACGGACTCGACCGAGAAGGGGCGCACCCCCATGCGGACCTCTTGCAGCATTGGATCGAGCAGGCTCTGCTCGAAGCTGGTGAGGTCGCCGCTACCGGCGGCATCGGCCGGGGCGGCGGGAGCGGGGGTGGCCGCAGCCGGCTCGGCGCAGATCGAGGCGCACTCGGCCTCGCCACAGGTGGGCGGCTCGCCGCAGGCGGTGAGCAGCGCGGCAGGGATCATGAGGAGGGCTCGACGCATGGTGACTCCTGGGGGATTCGTTCTCGAACACACTCGAGCAGGCGCGTGTGGTTGGGGTGGGTGGGGGACGAAAGGACAGGGCCCTAGCCGGGCTCCACCATCCGCCCCATGAACAGCACCGCGCCGGTCTCGCGGTCGCGGATCATGAACATGAAGGGGTGGTCGGCTCGGAACTCGGTGACCCGGGGCTTGGCGCTGCGGGTCATCACCACCGCGGTGGCCGCGGCGGCCTCGGTGCCCTTCTCGTCCACGGCCAGCCAGGCCTGGTGGATCACCGAGCTGATCCAGATGCCGCCATCCGCCACCATGCCGGTGAAGTCGGCGCCGCCGGTGAAGGCCGAGGGCATGCCCAGCTCGCCCAGGGCCTTGGACAGCTCGAAGTCGCCGCTCAGCTCGAAGCGGGGCAGGAAGACGTTGACCTTGGCGGGGCGCATTGCTGCGTCCCACTCGGTGAGCAACTCGGGGCTGAGCTTGGCCTCGAGGGCCGGCAGGCCGTCGTGGGCCGTGGGCAGGGCCACCACCAGCTCGAGCCGGTCGCCGCTGTAGGGCATCCCCAGCAGGGCGTAGTCTCCCAAGTCCGTCCAGCGGGCCTGGGTCTCCTGCTGCATCAGCGGGACCTTCACCTCTTTGCCGCTGGCTGTGGTGAAGGGCTGATCGCTGGTGCGCTCGGGATCGAAGGCGCTGTCCCAGGTGCCCAGGAAGTGGATGGCGTTGGTGAGGACCAGCACGGTGCTGCCGTCGATGGCGCCCGGCTTCAGCAGATCCTGGATGCGCTGGTTGGTGTTGTCGCTGACCCAGCTGTTGATCAGCTGCCGGGTGGGCTCGGTGTCGGCGAAGCTCACGTTCGCCAGCTCAGCGCCGTAGTGGGTGCGGGTGAGGTCCAGGAAGTGCTGCTCGAAGGCCAGGCCGTCTTGGCCCCACAGCCGGTTGGCCGTGGCCAGGCTCCAGGGGGCGTCGGCGGGCCGCAGGCTGGCGTCCAGCCCAGCGAAGGTGGCGTGCAGGCTGTCGCCGGTCTGCGAGAAGTGCAGGGTGGCGTCCATCTCTTCGGCGGTGGCGCCTCGGGCGCCGCCGCGGGTCATGGCCAAAGCGGTGGAGATGCTGGCGGGGGACAGGAAGAGGTTGCCGGTGTCGTTCTTCGCCAGCCAGCCGTACAGGTCCACAGCGAAGGCGCTGTTGCCCGCCGCGAGGGCCGCAGGATCGCCGGGGGCAGCAGGAGCGGGTTCTGCCACGGGAGCCTGCTGGGCGACCTCGGCCGCCGGCTCGGCCGGGGCAGGCTCGGGCTCGACGGTGCCGTTGGTGAAGCAACCACTGCAGATGATCATGGCGAAGAGCGGGGTGGGGTTCATGGGGCCTCCAGTGGAGGCCCTATCGCACCCGAGACATCAACGACTGCTACGCCCGGTCATGTCCTCCATCACGGCCCGGCGCTCCTCGATCAGCTCGCGCATCTCGGCCTGGTAGTACTGGATCTGGTGGGCCGTGAACTCCTGCTTGGGATCGCTGTCCACGTAGGGCTGGATCTGGGCCTGCACCCCGTCGAACCAGTCCAGCAGCGCGACCTCATCGGACTCGAGGATGTCCAGGGCCTCGAAGATCTGGTCGACAGTACCGTTGTAGCAGCTGGGGGTGTCCAAGCACTTGTAGCCGACGATCGAGGTGACCCCGCTCGTGAAGTCGTGGTCCGGGTAGTAGAAGCCCTCGTCGATGCCGTGGGGCATGAACTTGAGCTGGTCGCTGTCGGGGTCGTGGTAGATGTAGGCGTCGTCGGCCGGGTAGCGGTATGGGTGGCCGTCGTAGTTGCTGGTGATGGCGCACAGGGCCCAGTAGCGCTCGAACAGCTCGATATCGATGGCGGCGGTGATGGCGTCCATGTCGATGGTGCTGCCGCCGGCCGCCAACAGGTCCGCGGCTTCTTGGAGCTTGGTCATGTCGTCATCACCGAACTCCGCCTGCATGAGATGGATGTAGGTGGAGTCCAGCTCCGAGTCCGAGAACTCCCAGAGGGTGCCCTCCTTGTTGTACCAGGGCGCCACCATCTTGCGGGTGGAGGCCTCGGTGTGGGTGTACAGGCCGTAGTCTTCGCCGTTGAGCGTGAGGTGGACGTGGTGGGCTCGGCGCGCGGGGACCCCGGCCGCGCGGAACATGTGGTAGCCCACGCGCTCGTGCATCATCGAGGCGTCCTGGATCATGTTGTTGATCGTGATCTGGGACAGCCCGTCCAGGCGCTGGTCCTCGACGTATTCGTCGAGCTTGATCTTGAGGGAGGGCTTGTCGTCGATGCTCCGGTAGGAGCTGATGCCCTTGATGCGGACGGCCACGCGCTCGAAGTGCTCATCGTTCCAGGTGAAGCTGCCCTCGACCCACTCGTAGGGCTCGTGGCGCAGGGACACCATGGAGGTGTAGCCCAGGGTGATGGCCAGCTCCGGGATGGACGACTCGTCGAACAGGGCGTCGCCGTCCCAGGTCTGGGGACCGTCGGGGATGTGCTCGGTGTCGGTGTCCCCGGGGATGGTGTCGGTGTCGGTGTCGTCGGGCGCCGTGGTGTCGGGGCCCGTGTCGGGGGGACCGATCACGCCGGGGGGACGACAGGCGAGGCCGAGCAGCAGCAGGGAGATCGAGGTTGCGCGCATGGCGACAGCATACCTCCTCCGGCTTGCCTTGCGCGGCTCATCGGGCAAAGGCGGAGTCAGAACGCTGCGGGCGATCCAGCTCGGGAAGCTAGACCTCGGGCACAGGCTCGGCGTCGTCGCTGGCTTCCTCGGCCTGATGGTGCGGGCAGGTCTTCTTGGCAGCCGCGGCCTTGTGGGGGCAGTCGCCGTGGGCCGTCTCGCCCTTCTTGCAGCAGTCGCCGTGGGCCGTCTCGCCCTTCTTGCAGCAGTCGCCGTGGGCTTCGGCGCCCTCGGCGCTTGCGTGGGCGGCCTCGGCGCCGCTGTGAGGACAGGTCTTCTTGGCAGCCGCGGCCTTGTGGGGGCAGTCGCCGTGGGCCGCTTCGGTCTCGGCGCTGGCGTGGCTGGTCTCGCTGTGGGCGTGGGCGTAGGGGCAGGTCTTCTTGGTCGTGTCGGCTTCCTCGGCCTCGGCCGGAGCTTCGGCCTCGTCCACGGTGGCGGTGGCCTGGGCCGCGTGGATGGTGGCCTCGGCGGTCACGGCGCTGATCTCGGTGGGCTCACCGGTGCAGGCGATGGCGAAGGCGATCAGGGGGATGAAGAAGGGACGCATTCGGGCTCCGGAGTGGGAGGGTGCTCAGCGCATGGGTTCGTGCCCAGCGCGAGCAGCAGCTTCACCCCTCGGGCCGCGCTTGTCGCCTGTGGTCCCGCCCGGTTGGTGGTGGAGGCTACCGGTACACGGCCAGGAACAGCCCGGGACCCTGGGCCTCGGGATCGGGGGCGAGCCGGTGCCAGCTGCGCTCCGCCAGGCCCGCGGCTTCGGCGAGGCGCGCCAGGCCGCTGCGCTCGAACCCCAGGTGGCGGTGCCCCATGGTGCGTCGGTACTCCCGCCTTTCGTGCTCCACCATGTCGAGCACCACCAGGCTTCCGCCGGGGCGCAGGCTGCGGGCGATCTGGGCGAAGCTGGCCTCGAGGTCGTCGACGTGGTGCAGCACGAGCATGCACAGGGCGGCGTCCACCGAGGCGTCGGGCAGGGCCAGGTCCTCGAGGCCGCTCTGGACCAGCTCGACGTTGGACAGTTCTGCGGTGCGCTGGCGGGCCACCGCCAGCATGGCGGCTTCCTGGTCCACGCCGATCACCCGCTCAACCGAGGGCGCCAGGGCCAGCACCACCTCGCCGGTTCCGCAGCCCAGATCGGCCACGGTGAGCCCGGGGGGGAGCAGGGCTGTGAGGGTCGGCGCCAGGTAGGCCGAGCCGAACATCTCGCTGCGCAGGGCGTCCCAGCTGCCTGCGTGGCGGCCGAAGAAGGCCCGGCTGTCCAGCTCGCGCTGGGCCAGCACCGACTCGACCCGCAGCAGGTCTTCACCCCAGGGCTCCTGCGCGTCCAGGCAGCCCAGGACTACGGCCCACAGGCCGGCAGCCTCGGCTTCGAGCGACTCGGCCATGCGGAAGAAGCTGGCCGGACCCACGGAACGTTTCTCTACCCAGCCGCGTTGGAGCAGCTGCTTGAGGTGACGGCTCACCGTCGACTGGGGCGTCTGCAAGGCGCGGGACAGCTCGCCGACCCCCAACTCGTGCTTCGCCAGCACGTGCAGCAGCCGTACGCGGAGGGGCTCGGAGAGGGCGCAGAGATGGGCGAAGAGATCGGGGTCGTTCATGGCTGGCACAAGATAACAGTTGCCATTCATCCGTCAATCAGGCTAAACGGATGAAGCTGTCGCCAGGGGCTGCCTGGCACCCTTCGTTTCAACCCCACCGAGGTCACCATGATCTACGAAGAGACCGCTAGGGCCACCACCGAGTGCATGTCCACCGGACTGCCCCTGGCGACAGCTTCATCCGTTTAGCCTG
>CAZHIK010000140.1:12052-12988 GCA_964532635.1 uncultured Enterobacterales bacterium | reverse complement strand
GATCTCCGTGGGTCGCTACGCTCCGGGCAGTCTGAACTTCGCTTCGTGGATGAACAGCAGGCGTAGGCCGAAGACCTCGTCGTCCTGGTGGCCGTAGGCGAGCTGCTTCATGACCTTGACCTTGTTGTTGATCCCCTCCAGCCGGCCTGTGCTGATCGGGTTGTCGTACCAGGCCAGGATGGCGAAGAAGGCCCACGAGATGGTCCTGGCTTTCCTGGTCTTGAGCCTGTTCTTCAGGGCGCGAGCCTGGGCACCATCTGCGCAGGAGGTCCGCGGCTTCCTGCTTGGGGCCATAGGACCAGAACAGGCGGAGGTCCTCCTTCGACAGGTCGGCCTTTTGGAGCAGCTCGTTGGCCGCCAGTAGCTGCTCGAGTCGCGCCTTCCGGTCTGGTCGGTCATCCAGCCTCTCGCTTGCCGTCACCAGCAGGTAGCGTGCACCGACGACCGTCCTCCGGCCTTCATCGGCCTGCCGCTGTAGCTCCTGTTTGCGGATGCTGTCGTGGGCGTCGTTCATCTGGGAGACAACGTGGTAGCCCGCGTGTACAGGACAGGCCTCCGGGGTAACCGAGCGTGCTGGAGGACAGCGTGGAGCGTCAGGTCTTGGCCATCCAATCGCCGTCGTCAGCACCGAGTGGTTCGAAGAGACTCGAACACAGGGAGACTCGAAGCCATGACTGGAGATGCCGCGGTGAGGCCTGACCCCCGCCTCGACACCCTGGCGAATCGTTGTGATATGCTGCGAATCTTGTCGTGCTACCTGCAATTTCGCAGCATGATGCCGGCAGGATCGAGGGCGGCATGATGAAGTTCTACCCCCTGCTTGGGCTTGCCCTTTTCGGGCTCGCCTTCCTGGCTTGTGGTGACAAGGACGACACCGGCGCGGACGACACCGGCGCGGACGACACCGGCGCGGACGACACCGGCGCGGACGACACC
>CAZHIK010000140.1:0-11952 GCA_964532635.1 uncultured Enterobacterales bacterium | reverse complement strand
GCTGGCGAGGAGGACTGCACCTCCCTCGACTTCTCTGGTGTTGGCGCTTCGCCGGAGGAAGTGACCAGTGTCGAGGCGGCGAACTTCACAGCCATCGAAGGGCTGCCGGCTGTGACGGTCGAGGCATGGGTCGAGGTCGACTCCTACCAGCTCTATGGGGTCGTGTGGGACGTCAGCGGGCTGATGGCGACTGTCCAGGGGTTCAACGGCGGGACCCTGTCGGTGGGTGTGCGCGAGCCGTGGGAGGCGAACCACGGCACCATCGTTTCCGCCGAGCCTCTCTCGTTGGACACCTGGCACCACGTCGCCATGACCTTCGACGCCGGTGAGCTGAGCCTGTGGGTGGACGGAGCGCTCGTGGAGACGGTGTCTACCACCGTCTCCACGGTGCCAGACATCGACTACGAGACCCTCTACGTGGGCAAGGAGATCCCAGGAGACTACGTCGCTGGCGTGGACGGTCGCATCGACCAGTTCCGGATCTCGAGCGCTGTGCGCTACTCGGACGGCTTCACCCCCGCGACGCACTACGCCGTGGACGAACACACCGTGGTGCAGTGGGACTTCGCGGAGGGTGAGGGTGAGACCACCGCCGACAGCTCGGGCAACGGCCACACAGGTGTCATCAACGGCGCGGCGTGGAGCGAGCACTCGAGCTGCGACTCGGAGTGACGCCGGGAAAAGAGACGACAAACAGCCCGTGAACGCTACGGGCGGGGTCCCACCCGCCGCCGCGGTCTTTCCGATGGGCGCCAACGGCTCCACCCGAGGAGCTCCTCGCCATCTCATCGCTTCGCTCAGACGTACCGGACAACGGCTGTCATGCCCAGGAGGTAGCTTGTGGATGTCCGCCATGGTCCGCCGGAGGCCCCATGCCAATCCCTCGCCTCAGTGACCTCCACCGCCGCGTGCTGCGCATGGCCTACGCGCCGGACTACCTGACCCATGAGCGCCTGGATCCCTGTGACACCGGCGTCTCACCCCGCACGCTCCAGGCCCTGGTGCGTCGCGGGCTGCTACAGCCCGAGCCCGACGGCAGCTGGGAAGAGGTCCAGCCCTCGCCCGCTGGCCTCGCGGCCCTCGGCCTGGGCGCCCCTTTGCCCGTCGATCTGCGCGCTGCCCTCGAGCAGGCCATCACCGAGCTGGTGTGGCACGCCGTCGAACCTGGTGCCATCTCCATCGGTGAAGACGTGCCCTCGGTCTGTGTAGAAGAAGACTGGGCCAACGACTCCGCGCTCTACACCGACACGTCTGGGGTGCTGGCGGCGGTCTGTGACCCTCGGGCCCTGCACGAAGAGTTCGATCTCCTGGGAGACGACGGCATGGTCGGCTGGAGCGCGGTGGCCAGGCGCCTGAGCGAAGCGGGGTGGCCTGTGCAGGCGAGCCTGTATGGCAACGTGGTGTATCTCGAGCGAGAGCAGGAGTGAGGTGATCGGTAGGGGCAGGATGGGGAAACCACGGCTTCGCCCAACGGTTCGACATCCCGATACCAAAGGGAATACCGGACGTTGTTGGGCATCGCTGTGCCCTTCTCCATGGAGCCTTCATGACCTCGCCGCGCCTCCGCTCCTCCTTGGTGATGGTCCTGCTGACGGCTTGCCCCACCCCTGCTCCCGAGGACGTGCCCCACTCCTGTGATCCCGGCTTCGTCGCGGACGGCGACACATGCGTCCCCGAAGCCTGCGGCAGCGGCACCTGGGGCGCCCTCGAGCTGGACGGGACCACTGTCCACGTCGACGCATCCGCCGAGCCGGGGGGGGACGGCAGGGCCGAGGCCCCCGTCACGACCATCCTGGCTGGCATCGACCTGGCTGGAGCCGCGGGCGGGGGCATGGTGGCTGTCGCTGCGGGGACCTATGTGGAGGTCCTGGACCTCAGCTCGGACCATGCCGGCGTCCACCTCGCGGGGCGGTGTAGAGATCTCGTCGTCCTCGACGTGAGCGCCGCCTCCGGCGACGTCGCGGGGCTCGAGATCGGCGCAGGGAGCGCGACTGCAGCGGTCTCCGGGCTGACCGTGAGCGGGTCGGGTGCCGTGGGCGTGAGGGTGAGATCGGGGCAGGTGACGCTGCGCGATCTGACCGTGACCGAGAGCGGTCTCGGGGGAATGGTGATCCGCCAGGCTGGCGTCTTCGGGACCTCCGTCATCGTCGAAGACACGGACGTGGTGGGTAGCTTCGGGCGCGGGCTCCTGGTGCTCGATGGGGGGACCGAGGTCACCATGGTCTCGAGCACCATCCGAGGCACCCTGCCGGATCCGGCTGGGCAAGGGGGCTACGGCGTCGAGGTCACCGACAGCGCGACGTTGGACATCGAGTCCAGCTCGATCGAGGGAAACACCGCGGTGGGGCTCATGACCACCGGTAGCGGCACCCAGGTCACCATCGCGGGCGTGACGATCTCGGACACCCTGCCAGCCAGCAACGGGAGCTACGGAAACGGCGTGCAGGTCTCTGGCGGGGCGAGCCTGGTGGCCTCTGACTGTCTCATCGCCCGGAACCGCACCGAGGGGCTCGTGGCTGCCCAGGAGGGGACCTCGGTGGTGCTCGACAGGACCTCAATCGTAGATACCCAGCCCGATGAGCGCGGGGACTCCGGGTACGGGCTGACGGTCTGGGACGGGGCCTCCCTGGCAGCCCGGTCCTGCGAGGTGGCGGGCAACACCGGGTTTGGCGTCCTCATCTACGATCCCGACACCGCGGTGGCGCTGACCGACACCATCGTGTCGGGGACGCTTCCCGACGAAAACTCGGGGCACGGGAGCGGGATCCTCGTCACGGATGGCGCCAGCCTCGATGCGGTGGGTTGCCTGCTCGACCGCAACGTGGCCACTGGCGTCGCCCTCCAGGACCCCGGCACGACCGCCACGCTTCGCCAGACCACCGTCCGGAGTGGATTCTCATCCACGCTGTGGGAGGACGGATTCGGCATCGAGGTCGCGGACGGGGCACGCCTGGAAGCCGTGGACTGCGATGTCGAGGACAACCTCCAGGTGGGTGTCTTCGTCGCGGGAGAGGGGACATCGGCGACGCTCGCCGGCAGCGATGTGCGTGGCACCCGGGAAGGGGCTGGTGGGGAGAACGGGATCGGCGTCGAGGTCACTACGGGGGCGACGCTCCGCATGGCGGCGGGCACCTTGGAGGACAACACTGGTGCTGGGCTGATCGTGGAGGACCCTGGTACCTGGGCCCTCGTCGAGGATGTCCGCGTGATGGGGACCCGCTCCGCGTCGGCGGTGGAGTCTGGCTGGGGCGTCCAGGCGGGCAACGGGGCCAGCCTCGAGCTGATCGGGAGTGAGATCGCTGGCAACACCGAGATCGGATTGCTGATGAACGGCGCCGCCACCGAGGTCGCCCTGCGCGACACGGTGATCCGGGGCACCCAGCCTGGATTCGACAGCGGTGATGGCTACGGCATCGAGGTCTGGGGTGGGGCGGCCCTGCAGCTGGAGTCCAGCTCCATCGTGAGCAACGTGGGCTTGGGCATCGCGGCGGAGTCTGCCGGCACCTTCCTGCGGCTGGTGGAGAGCGAGATCCGCGACACCCAGCCCACGCCCGAGGGCGATGCGGGATTCGGCCTGCAGATCGGAGGTGGGGCGATCCTCGTGATGGAGTCCAGCGAGGTGGTGGCCAACACAGGGGTGGGGCTGATCGCGGCCGAAGCAGGCACGGAGGTGTCACTCCGGGACTGTGTGGTCGCGGATACCCACAACAGCGTGGACGGAAACAGCGGCTACGGGGTCGAGGCGATCAGGGGCGCTCGGCTCGATGTGTCGTCGTGTGTGTTGGATGGAAACCTCGCCTCGGGCATCATCGCCTTCCATGCCGACACCCTCGTGACCGTCCAGGACAGCACCATCACCAACACCCTGCACAATGGCTACTATACAGTAGCCAACGGAGTCATCGCCCAGTTCGGCGCCAGCGTCGAGGCCGAGAACATCTCCGTCAGCTCCACCGAGGGGCCGGGCCTGCTGGCGACGGTGGACGACTCGTCGCTCTCATGCACAGGCTGCGTTGTGGAGGGCAACGAGTTCGCCGCGGCCGTGGTGGTGCACGGGGCCTCCATGCAGCTCGAGGGCTCCACGCTCTCTGGAACCGCGTCAGCCCCGGATCTGGGGGGCGGTGTCGGTGTCTTCGCCCACCCCTGGAAGGGTCCGGTCCCCTCTCTGGTCCTGAGGGACTCGGAGGTCCGCGACAACCCCATCGCCGGCGTCTGGCTCTCGGGAGCTGGGAGCTTCGAGCTGGCCAGGAACAGCATCGAAGGTGGCTCCGGCGAGACGCGAGGCACGATCCTCCGCTGCGGGGATGCCGTCTTTGCTCGGGAGGGCACCACCCCCTGGGATGGGTCTCAGGGCCTCCTGCTGGAGGACAACACCCTCTCCCACGGGCTCGGCGCGGGCTTGTTCCTCGATGATGGCTCGGCGACTCTGCGTGACAACACCTGGGAAGACAACGCCGTGGACCTGTGGGTCCAGGGCGCCGACTGCTCGACCCTGCCGGAAGGCTATGACGAGGAGCCCCTCTCATCGTCCGACACCTGTCCGGTCTGGGACCTGTCGACCTGCAGCGATACCTTCGATCTGTACATGAACGCCGACACCCCCCAGGACATGGTCGAGCCAGAGCGACCGCTGTCCCCGCGCTCCCCCCTGCCCCGAGCGTACCTCCGGCCTGCGGCCCCGGTGGTCGAGCGGCAGCTGCTCGGCGTGCGCGAGGAAAGCAGCTGACGTCAACCGGGGCCCCCTCCCGTTACTGTGCTCGCCGCACGGCTCCCCGGAGGCTCCATGGCTCATCGCGTCGCCGCCTGTGATCTCGGCAAGGTCACCGCATCCTTCGCCATCGCTTCTGTGCTCGACGACGGGAGCCTGGCCATCGAGCGTACCCACAGCACGCCCCACCAGGGCGCTCCCTTCGAGCTGTTCGCGTCCTGGTACCGCGAGCAGTCCGTGGCGGACTGCGACGCCCTGGCAGCCACCGGGCTGTATGCCGATCAGCTCGCTGACCCGGTGGTGGTGCTGCCGGAGCAGGCATGTCAGGAAGCGGCCTTGGCGCGCTGCCCCGACGTCGAGGGCTCCGTCAATGTCCTGAGCGTCGGGGGGCGTGGCTACAGCGTGCTGGCCCGCAGCATCGAGGGTGGACGGCCCCGCTGCTGGTACCTCGAAAACGACAAGTGCTCCTCGGGCACAGGCGAGACCATCCAGCGCATGGCCGGGCGCTTCGGAAAGAGCCTCGAGCAGGCCGACGCCCTCGCCATGAGCGCGGTCCGCGCCCAGGCCATCACCGCCCGCTGCTCGGTGTTCGCCAAGAGCGAGATGACCCACCACGCCAACGCGGGCGTGCCGTCCGCGGAGCTGTTCCGCGGCCTCTTCGAGTCCGTGGCGCGCAACGCCGAGGCGCTGCTGACCCGCAACCGCGTGGACGGACCCGTGCTGCTGATCGGTGGCTGCGCCCAGCTCGAGAGCCTGCGGACGGCTCTGGCGGAGCGGCTGGGAGCCCCCTTGCTGTCGCCGCCCTGGCCCCAGTGCTTCGAGGCGGTGGGTGCGGCCTCGCTGGTGGCCTCCCACCAGGGCGCCACCTCCCTGCCCCGGGAACCCGGTCAGCTTGTGAACGAGCGCAAGCGGCGCTTCGAGGTCCTCGAGCCCGCGCGCGCCCACCAGCATCGGGTGGAGCAGCTGCCCCTTCCCACGCCGCGAGAGGACGGGCTGGGTCGGCCGGCTTTGCTGGGCCTGGACCTGGGCTCAACCGGCGCCAAGGCAGCGGTGGTGGATCTCGCCAGCGGGGAGCTGCTGTTCGACCTGTACGACCGCACGCGAGGGGACCCGCTGGGGGCGACCCAGCGCCTGCTCCGGGATCTGCGGTCCCAGGGAGATCTGGACCTGCGGGCGGTGGGCATCACCGGCTCGGGGCGCGAGGCTGTGGCCACGGTGCTGCGCGCCGTGCTCCTCGATGCCGATCGGGTGGTGGTGCTCAACGAGATCGTGGCCCATGCCACCGCAGCCGTTCGCTGCGATCCGGACGGCGGCCGGGATCTGTCCATCATCGAGATCGGAGGCCAGGACGCCAAGTTCATCCAGGTGAGCGGAGGGCGCATCGTCGAGAGCGACATGAACCAGGCCTGCAGTGCTGGCACGGGCTCATTCCTGGAGGAGCAGGCGGGGCTGTACGGCGTGCTCGAGCTGGGAGAGCTGACCCGCCTGGCCAGCCAGGCCGTGCGGCCGCCGGACCTGGGTCAGATGTGCACAGTCTACATGGCCGAGTCGGGGGCGCAGGCCCTCGAGGACGGCTTCGAGCTGGGCGACATCTTCGCTGGCCTGCAGTACTCCATCGTCCACAACTACCTGAACCGCGTGATGGGGCAGCGGCGGCTGGCCTCGCGCATCTTCTTCCAGGGCAAGCCGGCCACAAATCCCTCCCTGGCCTGGACCCTCGCCGGGGTGACCGAGCGCGACGTGGTGGTGCCTCCCAACCCCGGGGCCATGGGCGCCTGGGGCATCGGCTTGTGCGCCCGGGACCTGCTGGGCGTCGAAGCTCTGGAAGACTCCACCCCCCTGGAGCTGGAGGCGCTGCTCTTTGCTTCGGTGGTCGAGCGGGCCACCTTCAGCTGCCAGGACGCGTCGTGTCGGACCTTGTGTCCCATCCAACGCACCACGGTCCAGGTGGCGGGCGGCCAGCGCAAGATCCTGTCCGGAGGCGCCTGCCCCAAGTATGAGCTGGCCTCTGCGGCCCGTCCCAAGCTGCCCCATGGAGCGCCGGATCCCTTCGAGGCTCGTTCCCAGCTGCTGCGCCAGGCTGCCGAAGGGGGGGAGGGAACGCCGGTGGGCATCCCCCTGACCGGGGGTGTGGGTGTGGTGGTGCCCTTCCTGGCCACCCTGCTGCGCGAGCTGGGCTGTCGCCCGGTGCTCCTGGCCTCGGACGAGCGGTCGCTGGCTCGCGGTGAGCTGCTCTGCAACGCCTTCGACGCCTGCGGCCCATCCAAGATCGCCCACGCCTTGTGCGACAGCGATCTGGACATCTTGCTCTTTCCCAAGGTGATGGGCTTGGTGGATCGAGAGGGGCCCGGCGGCCAGACCTGTGTCACCCAGCAAGCCATGCCCGAGATCGTGGAGCAGGCCCTGAAGGCCAAGGATCGCACCACCCGGGTGCTGCGGCCGGTGCTGACGCTGCAGCGAGGCCTGGACCATCCCGGGATGCGCCCGCCCCTGGAGGGCGTCGCGGCTGCGCTGGGTGTGGACACCAGCCGCCTCGACCTCGCCTGGCAGGCCGCTGTTGCGGCCCAGCAGGAACATCAGTCCCAGCTCGCCACCTTGGGCCGCGAGGCCCTGGCCTTCGCCCGCGAGCACGACCTGCCCGCGGTGCTGGTCTGCGGCGCGCTCCACGTGATCCATGATCGCGCCATCAACGCCGACATCCCGCGACTGGTGAGGCGCTGCGGGGCGGTCGCCATCCCGGTGGACTGCTATGAGCTCCCCGATGGCACGCCCAACATGCCCAAGGCCTACTGGGCCGACGCCAACCGCAGCCTCAGGGCTGCGGCCGCGGCGCGCTCCGTTGGCGATCTGTTCCCCCTGATGATCACCAGCTTCGGCTGCGGCCCCGGCTCGTTCGTAGAGCAGGTCTTCCAGTCCATCCTCGAGGGCTACCCGCACACCCTGCTCGAGAGTGACGGCCACGGAGGAGCGGCCGGCTACGTCACGCGGCTGCAGGCCTTCCTGCAGTCGGTGAGACAGCATCGAGGGGGTGCCGGTGCTACCCAAGGCGACAACAGCGCGGCCCTGAGCGATGTCGAGCGCACTCCCCGCACCGGGCCCTACCTCACCCCCGACGTGCGCTACGTGTTTCTCAGTGGCGTTGACCACTTGGGGCCCCTCTTCGCAGCGGTGTATCGTTCCTACGGCTACGACGCCGTGGCCGCTCCCGCGTTGGATGAGAGCAGCTTCACCTGGGCACGCCGGGACTGCTCGGGCAAGGAGTGCATCAGCTACCAGCTGATCTGGGGTGCCTTCCGGCGACACCTCGAAGAGCACCCCCCGGACCGTGAGACAAGGCTGGTTCAGCTCTCGGGTGAGATGTGTCGCGCCGGTGTGTTCCCGGCGAAGGACCGCATCACCCTGAGACGCATGGGCTTGTCGGAGCAGGTCTCGGTGACCTCCCTGCGGCTGGCCGGCGGCGCGGACATGGTGCTGCGCATCTGGCTTGGCTGGATGATCCTGGACCTGCTGCGGCAGCTGTACCTCTACCACCTGGCCACAGAACCCACCCCTGGCAGGTCGCTGGATCTGTACGAAGGCTTCGCCGACGAGCTGCTCCGCGAGCTGGAGCGGCCGTGGCCCGGTCGACTCCGGGGCTGGCCTGGCATGGTGGGGTTGTGGCGCCGGCTGGTGGGACTCTCCCGGCGGGCCTCGTCCGCCTACGCGGCCTTCGGCCCCAGCCCTGACGGTGGGCGGGCAGTGTTCGTCTCCGGGGATCTGCTCACCAAGGGCAATGACGTGGCTGCGGGAGGCCTGTTCTCGAAGCTGGGGCGGTTGGGCGTCCACACGGTAGTCGAGCCTGGCTGTGACTTCGTCGAGTACCTCATCCGGGTGCAGCCACAGCTGATCTTCGGGCGTGGTGACCACCGTGCGCAGCAGCGGCTCTACCTGACCAACATGGCGCTCACCCGACGTCGAGTGTACGGGCTCGTGCGCCGGGAGCACCCTTGGCTGCCGCTCCCGGATGTCGCGGCATCACTCCAGCGGACCGAGGCTGTGCTCGATCCAGCCACCATGGGCGGTGCCGTCCTGGCCGTGGGCTCCGTGCTCCATCACTGGGAGCAGGGGGGGCTGGACGGGGTGGTCATGACCAGCTGCTGGGGCTGTGACAACGGCCTGATCGAAGAGAGCCTGCTGCGGCACCAGCGCGACATCCCGATGTACTTCTACTACGACGACGGCACCCCCATCGACGAGCGCAAGCTGCGTGGCTTCGTCCACCAACTGGGCCGTTGACTGCACGGTGCCCCCATCGGTCCTTCGACAGGAGCAGATGATGTCCGGCAAGAAACACTGGGAGAAGGTCTACGGCAGCAAGGCTGCCACCAACGTCAGCTGGTACGCTCCTCATCTCGAGCGCTCACTCGAGCTCATCGAGCGCTCGGCGCCCGATCGTCGGGCGCGGATCATCGACGTTGGGGGTGGCGCCAGCACGTTGGTGGATGATCTGCTGGAGCGGGGCTTCGAAGCGGTGACGGTGCTCGACGTCTCCGAGCGAGCGCTCGCGGTGGCCAGGGGACGCATGGGCGACCGGGCCGAGGAGGTCCATTGGATGTGTCGGGACATCACCCGCGTGGATCTTCCAGAGGGCACCTTCGATCTCTGGCACGATCGCGCGGTGTTCCACTTCCTCACCGACCCCGCAGCCAGGCAGCGCTACGTTGACAACGTCCGTCGTGCCGTGAAGCCTGGAGGGCACGTCATCGTGGCGACCTTCGGGCCCGGGGGGCCCGAGCGATGCAGTGGCCTCGAGGTGGTGCGCTACGATGCCGAAGGCATCCATGATGTCTTTGGTGCCCCCTTCCAGGCCGTGGGGAGCGCCGAGGAAACCCACACCACCCCGTGGGGCAAGGAGCAGGCGTTTGTGTATTGCATGTGTCGGGTGCTCGAGCCCTAGCGTGGGCCCACCTCAGCCCCCCAGGGTCCCACGCAGCGCCCCCACCTGACGCTCGATCTCACACCACGCCGTGCCCCCTGTGGAGGTCCGGCGCTCCACCGCCGCCTCGGGTTCGAGCCACGCGAGTGCGTCGTCGCCGAAGCCGGGATGCGCGGCTCGCAGTTCTTCGAGGCTGAGCAGAGAGAGGTTCCCGTGCCGTGCCTCGCAGCTCGCCACCAGCTCGCCCACCACCCGGTGGGCTTCGCGGAAGGGCACGCCCCGGCTGGCCAGGTGGTCGGCCAGCTCCGTGGCCAGCAGGAACTCGCCCTGTAGGTCCGGGCCCCCCAGGACCTCGAGGCTGGTGTAGCAACCGGTGAGCACACTCGCGCAGGCTGTGGTGGTGTCCAGGGCCTGGAACAGGGCGTGCTTGTCTTCTTGCAGGTCTCGGTTGTAGGCCATGGGCAGGGCCTTCACCAGGGTCAGCAGGCTCACCAGCGCGCCGTGCACTCGGCCGGTCTTGCCGCGAACCAGCTCGGCGGCGTCGGGGTTGCGCTTCTGGGGCATGATGGACGAGCCCGTGCTCCATGCCTCGCCCAGGCGCACGTAGCGAAGCTCGGCGCTGGACCACCACACCAGCTCCTGGGCCATGCGGCTCATGTGGCTGGCGCAGATGGCGCAGGTGGCCACGGCCTCGAGCAGGTGATCCCGAGCGGCCACAGCGTCCATGGCGTTGTCCACCAGGCCGTCGAAGCCCAACAGCTCCGCTGTGCGAGCCCGGTCCACGGGGTGGGGGGTGCCAGCCAGGGCCGCGGCACCCAGGGGGGAGCGGTTGACACGCCGACGTGTGTCGGCGATGCGTTGGCGATCCCGGGAGAGCGCCCAGGCGTGAGCCAGCAGCTGGTGACCGAGCCAGATGGGCTGGGCCCGCTGCAGGTGAGTGTAGCCGGGCAGCAGGGTGCGGCCGTCGGCCTCCACCCGCTCCAGCAGGGCGGTCAACAGGCTCGACAGGGCCGCGTCCAGGGTGTCCAGCGCCCCGCGCAGCCACAGGCGCACGTCGGTGGCCACCTGGTCGTTGCGACTGCGGGCGGTGTGGAGCTTGCCCGCCACAGCGCCAGCGTGGTGATGCAGGCGGCGCTCCACCGCCATGTGGATGTCCTCGTCTTCGATGCCCGGCACCCAGCCAGACTCGAGCTCGGTGGCGACGGCGTCCAGGCCTGTCAGCAGAGCGTCGCGCTCGGCCTCGGTCAGCAGGCCCACCTCGGCCAGCATGGTGGCGTGGGCCCGGCTGCCGACGATGTCTTCCCGCCACAAGCGCAGGTCGTCGCAGAGCGACTCGCTGAAGGCCTGCATCTCGGCGGCGGGACCGCCCTCGAAGCGTCCGTCCCACAGGGCCATGGCTCAGCCCTCCTCGGCCGCGAGCCGGCGCCTCACCTCGGCCACGGTGCGGTAGGACAGCCCGTACAGCTCCATGAAGCCCGCGGCGGCGGTGCGGTCGAAGGTGTCGCCGTCGCTGTAGGTGGCCAGGCCCTCGTCGTACAGAGAGAACGGCGAGCGGCGGCCGGTGATGCGGGCCAGGCCGGCGCTGATGCGGATCCGCACCTCGCCGGTGATGACCTCCTGGCTCTTGTCCAGGAAGGCCTGCAGGCAGTCCCGCAGCGGGCCGAACCAGGTGCCGTCGTAGATGATGTTGGCGTAGTCCTGGGACAGCTTGCGCTTGTAGTTGAAGGTGGGCCGATCCAGGCAGATACGCTCCAGCTCGGTGTGGGCCATGTGGATGAGTCCGGCGCCGGGAGCCTCGTAGACCTCGCGGCTCTTGAGGCCGACCACCCGGTTCTCCACCATGTCGATGCGACCCACGCCGAAGCTGCCCGCCAGGTCGTTGAGGTACTCGATGAGCTCCACGCCGCCCATGGGGCGACCGTCGATGGCCACCGGGATGCCGCGCTCGAAGTGGATCACCAGCTCCACCGAGCCGCGGGGGGCGGTGGAGGGATCCTTGGTCATCTGCCAGGCGTCGGCCGGCGGCTCGGTCCAGAGGTCTTCCATCTCCCCGCACTCGATGGCGCAGCCCCAGAGGTTCTGGTCGATGGAGTAGGGCTTCTCACGGGTGATGGGGATGGGGATGCCCCGCTCGATGGCGTAGTCCACCTCGGCCTCGCGGGTGAGCAGCTCCCACTCCCGCAGAGGCGCGATGATGGCCAGCTGGGGGGCCAGGGCGCGGGAGGTGACCTCGAAGCGCACCTGGTCGTTGCCCTTGCCGGTGCAGCCGTGGGCGATGGCGTCGGCGCCGTGCTCGAGGGCCACCTCCACCAGGCGCTGGGCCAGCAGG
>CAZHIK010000139.1:0-13026 GCA_964532635.1 uncultured Enterobacterales bacterium | reverse complement strand
CTTTCAAAGTTGCTGCGCCAGATTTCGCGGAGCACGCCAAATCCAGCGCAGAGGACAGCTCGGCAGTGCCGGGTGGGAAGCTTGTCGGTGTGTTCAGGCCGCCAGGCCGAGCTTCTTGCGGAGGGTCCGGTGGAGCTTCCGGGGGCGGATGCCACCGCGGCGGGTCCGGCGCTTCATGGTGTAGACGTGGAGCTTGATGGCGGCGTACCAGACCCACTCGTCCACAGCCTCGAGGATCTGGCCGGCGATCTCACCGACGTAGCCGTGGCGCTCCAGGGCCTCCTCCCAGTCAAAGGCGTCGTCGAAGCCCTTGGCGACAGCCCGGATGGCGTCGTCCTCGGAGGTCTCGGTGAGCTCCTGGTAGTCCTCGACGGCTTCCAGCAGCTCCTCGGGATCGAAGGCCTCGAGGGTCTCCTCGACGATGGGGCGGACCATGAGGGCGAGGGCGAGGGCAGAGATGCGTTTCATGGTGTCTCCGTGGGGTTGGGCGACCAAGGTAGGAAACCGCCTGCTGCTGGCGCCCAGAGCAGTTGACGACGGGGAGGGGTCGAAGACCGGTGGGAGATGTGCAGGTGGCCGCCGCGCTCGGGGGCGTAGGCGATGATCTGGTAGGCGGGAAGCCGCAGGGACCACGCCAACAGGGCGAGCTCGACGGCGTCGAGGCCGGGGGACTCGATGTCCGCGGCCCGGCCATGGAGGTGGTCCGAGCCCTTGGAGCCGTCCACGGCGCGGTTGAGCTCCGGGGAGCGGTAGCCGCTCGTGATGCGGATCGGCGCTCCACGGGCTGCCCGTAGGGGATCCAGCACCCTGTGGGCCAGCCTGGCGATGCAGTGCTGCTCGGAGGGGCCTGGGTGGTTGATGATGCCGAGCCTGGCCGCTGTGGCCGAGCCGGTGAACTCGGACCAGGTGTAGTAGCGGCCGGGGCGATCGAGGATCATCAGTGGTTCTGGTAGGGGGAGCACATGGCGAAGCCGGTCACGTAGATGTCGGGATCGGCGGTGTGGGCGTCCTTGCGCATGCACAGGGCGCCATCGGAGGACCTGGCGAAGATCCTCACGGTCTCGGAGACCCAGGCGGCCAACTGGGGCGTGAACTCCCAGTAGGGGCGAGTGGAGCCTGGGGCGGCGGTACCGTCCTGGGTGAAGTGCAGGCCGCCCACCGAGCCCGTACCAACGCCGGAATCGGAGGGACCGTTGACGTGAATGTAGTGCAGCTTGTCGTCGTTGGCGCCACCGGGGGTGTAGGTGCCGTCGGTGGTGACGTACAGGTGGAAGTGGACGAAGCGCTGGCGCCAGTCGCGGGTGATGTCCAGCACCACGACGTTCGTGCCGTTGGTGGACTTCTCGAACCAGACCAAGCCAGCCCCGTTGTCGTTGGGCGCCGGTGAGTCGCTCTGGTTGCCGCTGGCGGTGCGGCCCTCGAGCTTGGGCGGGATCTGGTTGTCCTCGATGTCGTCGATAGCGTCGGAGCAGGCGACGACGCCGTCCTGGACAGCGTTGAGGAAGGCCGAGCCGACCTGGTCGCCGGGGGCCATGGTCTGGGTACGGGAGGAGTAGGGGCTGGATCCCATGGGTCACGCTCCGAGTAGGTCGAGGTCGCAGCGGGAGTACTCGTCGTCACAGGCGAAGTCGTCCCACCGAAGGAAGCCGTAGGTGTGAGAGGGCTTGATCTGGTCGATGACTTCCTCGACCAGGTCGATGTCTGGGGACTCCGAGCGGGCCTCGACGGCGTCGCCGTCGAGCACGAAGACGAAGGCACCATCGATGAGGTCGTCTCTGTCGTCGCACAGGGAGTTCGGGTCGTCGCACCGGAAGGCGAAGGGCTCGTGCAGGTCGAGCTCGAGGCCGGAGACCTGCTCCAACAGCGCCTCGATGGTAGCGGGCCGGAAGTCGGGGAGTCGGCGCCTGTGCGCGACGAGTACTGCACGCCGGCGTGGCACGGTGGCCGCGATGCGGTGCTCGTCGTAGACGCGCTCCCAGGAGGTCAGCAGCGCGCCGGAGGTGTCCGGCAGGACCTCCTCGAGGAGCAGGTCCATCTGCTCGTCGGCCGTGTCCAGCAGCTGGCCCAGGACCTCGAGGTCCTGCCACGCCAAGGACCCATCGGAAAGGGCGAGCGGGCCTGCAGGATGCAGGCGCAGCAGCGGCCGGAGGTTGGTCGAGGCCATCAGGTCACCGTGACGGCGCCCGGCTCGAGCACCTCGACGTTGGTGGAGTCCACGGTCACGGTGACGTTGGTTGCCGGGACGGTGAGGTTGTAGTCCAGGACGCCGCCGACCGAGGAGATGGCGCTACCGAGCCTGGACCTGTATAGCGTTCCGCCGGTCTCCAGGGCGTAGATGTGCGCCTCGATGGCAGCCTCGACCGCGGTCATCACGTCTGCCTCGACGTAGCCGGCCTCGTACTCCAGGATCTCGACGGTGACGGCCTGGGCCACAGCCGTGACCGATGGGACGTCCACCTCGGCCGTGACAGGTCGGAGCAGCTCGATCGCGGCCAGCACGGAGGCCCGCAGGCCGTTGCTGGCTGGGCTGCGGTAGCCGCCCACGCCTTCCTCGTACACGGCCACGGACACCGTGCCCGGGCCGTTGCGCAGCGCCAGGGTGTCGGCGTGGATCACGCCATCGACGGCCAGGGCCCACTGCTCGTAGTCGCTGTCGGTGCCGCCGGCGTTGCCCATGCGCATCCTGAGCAGCACCCGCTCGAGGAAGGCCTCGTCGAGCTCCTCGTCGGTGCCGCCCTCGATGTCACCGTTCAGCGTGCCTGTCGAGTCGAGACCCGCAGGCGGGGACTGGATGGTGAGCTCGTCGCCGTCGCTCTTGTTGCCGACCGAGCCGGTGGTGACGGCGTCGATGTCGACCTGTCCGTTGCCGCCGCCGTCCAGCGTGTCGCCCGAGGTGGTGATGTACTCGGTGCCGTCGTCGTGCAGGCAGGTCAGGCCGGCGGCCACGACAAGGCTGGGAGTGCCGGTGATGTCGAGCTTGCCGCCGCTGGCCGCCACCGCGGCGTTCTTCGACAGCTCGTAGATGCCACCATGGCGCTCGAGGTTGGGGGTGTCGGCGCTGTCGGGGAAGATCTGGTCCTCGACGTAGCGGACGCCGTAGCAGACCTGGGCTGCGACGGCGGCCGCGACCGAGGCCCGGGCGTAGATCTCCGAGTCCTCGGAGATGTCGGCACCGGGGATCAGGTTGCGGTAGGCCTGCAGCGCGTCGTCGCGCAGCTCTTCGACGGTAGGGGGATCGTAGGACATCAGCCGACCCTCACGAAGTGGGTGAACTCCAGGGGACGCAGGCCGGCGTCGTAGAAGCGGACGGCGAACTCGACGCGGTTGCGGGCTACGCGCTGGGCAGCGACGGCCAGGTCGAGCAGCTCGCCGGCGTCGACCATGGGTTGCAGTGCGGCCTCGACGAGCGTGACGACCTGGCGCTCGATGTCGGGGCCGATCTTGGCTGCCGCCAGGGTGTGCAGCTTGGAGCCGAAGTCGGGATCCCAGAAGCAGGTGCCGCGCTCGGTGGCCAGGCGCAGGTAGACCGACTGCAGCACCGGGTTGTCGGCCTGCTGCAGGTCGTCGCCCAGGGTCTGGACGTAGTCGGCAGTCGTGGGGTTGATGTAGACCATGGTCAACCCCCCGCCTGGACAGTGGCCGAGCCGGTGGCGATCACACCCGATGCCGTGATGGCGCCGCCACCTACGGGCGCCGTGCCGGTGACCGTGACGGTGTCGCCGATGCGGGCGACGCCCAGGCCCGGGCCGTTGAGGACAACGGACGTGCCGTCGATGGACACCGAGGCGGCCCCGGAGATCTCCACGGACCCGTCGGCCCGGACCGCCACCGAGGCGTTGCCCGTGCTGTACAGGCAGGCCTCGCCGCTGGCCAGGGTCGGCGGGTCGGTGCTGCGGTCGATCTCGCCGACGATCACCATGTGCCCGGAGCTGCCGCCGATGGGCACCGCGACCGCCTCGAGGCCACTGGGCGCCACCGACCGGAAGCCGAAGTGCTGGGCCATCTCGACCTCGTCCACGGTTTCGCCGGCCCGGGCCTCGAAGCTGGCGAGCAGGCCCTTGTAGGCGCCGTTGACCCTGGACAACACGACCCGCACAGGGGCGGCGCGCCGGCGGAGCTGCCGCTGGATTCTGGCGTCGAGGTCCCGCCAGAACCTGGTGCCCAGCAGGGGGGAGCGGTTCAGGTCGCTCATGAGACCACCGCCGGCAGCAGGGAGTTGGGAGGCTTGAGGGTCAGCGCCGTACGGGATCCAGCTCGGCCGTCCCGGAGCAAGCGGTAGCCGGCCAGCCACCAGGGCCCGTCGATTTCCGCGAGCTCGTCGTAGACGTTCACCATGGTGTTGAGCCGCCACAGGCTGGTGGGCGTGGGGCCGTGGCCGGCAACGACGTACTCGAGGGACTGGCCCTGGTAGCGACGGTGGCTGACCTCCCACTCGGCCCGGGCCGTGGCCTCGGCCTTGCTCCGCAGGTCGCCGTCGTCGAGCACCAACGTCCGGACGACGCCGAGCTCCGCCAGCTCGTCGTCGTCGGCCTCGCCCTTGATGTGCGCCGCGGTCGAGCCGAACAGCGACGAGCTGCCCTTGGACTGGCCCAGCACCGTCACCGAGCTGAAGCGGTGGGTGATGTCCGAGGAGTACAGGGCCTCCTCGACGTTGGTCTGCTCGCGCTTGGCGTCGCTGCTGGCGTTGACCAGTGAGGCCACAGGGGTGCTGGTGTAGTCGGGCCGGTCGATGTGGAGGATGCCTCGCGGCGTCATCCAGAGCATCAGCCGAGCCTTGCGAGCGTAGCGCTCGAGCACCTGCCAGTAGGTCTCGCCGGGCTCGGCCTTGACCCAGTCCAGGACCTGTAGGGCGTCGCTGTGGGGGTTGACGGTGGCACTGATGCCCAGGGCCTGCATGGCCTTCACCGCCAACGCCGAGAGGCTGATGTTCCGGAACGACCACGACGAAGGCGGGGTGGAGTCCACCATCTGGGCCGCCATGTCGCGCCCGGACAGCACCACCACGGTCCCGCCGCTGCGTGTACGTCGCAGCTCCTTACGGTCAAGGCGGCCGCGCAGCGCTCGGTTGCTGCCGAGCATCAGGGTCACCACGGTCGCCAGCTGCAGCTGCTGCAGCTGCGCCGAGCTCGGCGAGCGCACTTCCACCCGCCAGCCGTCCGCCGGCGTCTCGAACTGCGACGAGACCTCGTAGGAGGTCCAGTTGCGCCAGGCCGAAGTCCCGGCGACCAGCACGATCTCCTGGCTACTGGGCATAGCGCACCAGGATCGTGCCGGCGGGGATCCGCGCGGGCTTGGACAGGCGGCGGTTCAGGTCGGCCAGCTCGGTCCAGCGCTCCCAGTCGCTGTACCACTCCACGGCCAGCTCGATGAGCGAGGCCTCGCGGGCCAGGGTGACCTCGACGGTGGCGCCGGCGTCGTCCACCAGCTCCCGCAGGTCCAACAACAGGGCCGCGAGGGTGCGGAGCTGGACCAGCAGGGGATTGCCCTTCGGGCCCCAGGTCGTGGAGATCTCCGTGAGCAGCCCATGGATGGTGGTCCGGACGGCACCGATCGCCGCCTCGGCCTCGAGGGTGGAGGAGTACTCCCCGTCCTTCGCTGCAGCGATGACCACGTCGGCGTCGTCCAGCGCCGCGAGCACGGCGGTCTGCAGCTCCGCAGCGGTACGGGCGACGCTCATGTCGACAGCCCCGTAGCAGCGGCCCGTGCGGCGGCGGAGGCGGCCTCGGCCGCGGCCGAGGCGGAGGCCAGGGTGTCGGAGACCGAGAAGGCGAAGGGAGCCTCGGCGCCCTCGGCGAAGTCGAAGCGGACCTCGGCGTAGTCCTTCTTGCGGTCCACGTGGGTGACCGACCACTCGACGACCACGCCCTCGAACTCCCCATGGTAGGGGTGGGTGAAAGTGCCGGGGCCGCCCCAGTCCACCATGTACCGGAACTGCTGGAAGCGGTCGAGCCAGTCCTCGCCCTTGAAGATGCACTCGACGGTGAACCTGGCGGACTTCCGGCCCAGATCCTCCCACTCGGAGGTAGAGCGGCCGGGGTAGCTGTGCTCGGCCCAGGCCCTGCCGAAGCGGTCCATCACCCGGGTGACCAGCAGGTCCAGGCCGTTCCACTTGCACTGTAGGGGCGGCACCGCGCGGCTCATGCGGCCTCCCCGCGGGCGGACATGCGGCCTGTCCGGCCGTCGTAGGTCTCCCAGCTGATGTTGTTCTCGTTGTCCACGTGGACGTCGAGGCGCATCCCCGCGCCCAGCGCAGTGGAGATGCCGTTGACGATGGCCTCGAGGATGCCGGCGTTGGCCTCGAAGTTGTGGCGGCGCGACAGCTTGCCGGCCTCGGTGAAGCCGGTGACCGGGTTGAAGCCCACCATGCCGGACAACAGGTACTGCACGGCGTCCTGCATCCACGACCCCTTGACCACGTGCTCCTGGATGGCCGAGCCCACGCCGTAGCCACCGACGCCCGCAGCGCCGACCAGGCCTGCCTTGCCGAGCATGGTGGCCGCCGACTTGAGCGATGCCGCAGCGCCGCCCAGGCCGCCAGCACCCGCCGCGGCGCCCCCCAGGCCACCGCCGACACCCAGGCCGCCGGCGGGCCAGTTGGTCACGTAGACCGGGGTGATGTCGGCTGCGGCCGCCACGGCCTTGCCCTTGGCGATGCCCGCAGCCTCACCGGCCATCCCGCCGCCGAGAGCGCGCAGCGCGGCCATGCCCTGGCCGCCACCGCGGAGGAAGTAGGCCGCACCGAGCCCGGCGGCTCCGATGGCCGCCCCGGCCGAGCCGTAGGAGACAGCCTTGGCCAGGCCTTCGTTCTGTTGGGCTGCGACCGCGACGGAGCCGACGGCCTCGTTGGCCTTGGTGGTCAGCGCCGTCATCGGGCCGAGCAAGGGGGAGTAGAGGTTGGCCAGGGCTGTCCGGCTGGTGCCAGCCAAGGCGCCGGCGGTCGCCTTCTGGGTGCCCGCCAGGATGCCGACTTTCTCGTCCAGGCTCCTGGAGCCCTCCATCCCGGCCAGCACGCTCTCGAGGCCGCCGGAGCCGGTGCGGAGCAGCCCCAGCGCGAACCGGGCGCCCTCGTCCCCGAAGGCTTTCTGCAGCGCGATCTGGCGCTCCTGGTCGGTCCTGTCCTCCATGACCTCGCGGAGCTTCTGGGCGGCGTTGGTCAGGCCGAGGAAGCTGCCGTCCTCGCCGTACAGGCCCATGCCGTACTTCTGGTCGCTCACTGCGGACTGGCGCAGGAAGGCGTTGAGCGCGGTGCCTGCGGCACTGCCCTGCACACCCATGTTGGCCATCACCCCGAGGCTCGCCAGGGTCTCGCCGGGGGCCAGGCCCATGGTGCCGGCGCTGGGCGCCTGGGCCAAGGCCTGGGCCAGCCGAGCGGGGTCGGAGGCAGCAGCGGAGCCCGCACGGGACAGGATGTCGGCAGCACCTGCGTACTGGCTTCCGGCCAGACCGAAGATGCTGCCCATGGTGACCACGGCCGACTGCGACTGGTCGATGCCCAGGCCCTTCTCTCCGGTGGCCAGCTTGGCCACAGCCTCGGCAGCGCCGCCGTGCCCCAGGATGGTGTCCACGCCCAAGCCGGCCTTTTTGAGCTCGGCCTGGACCCCGATGACCTCCTCCTGGCTGAACCGGGTGGGACCAGCCACGCGGGCGGCGTCGGCCTGGGCGCTCGCCAGGGTGCGCTGCATCTGGTCGACCGAGCCCTGGTCCAGGTTCACCTGCAGGTTGGCCAGCGCTTCCTGCAGGTCGGCGGCGGCTTCGAGGCCGGGGTCGATGAGCTTCTCCTTGATGGTCCCGGCGGTGGCCATGGCGGCCAAGCCCTTGGCCCACGACTCCGCCATAGCCTCGAGCTGGCGCCCTGCTCCGCTGGCACCCTCGCCGAGCTGGTCCAGTTCGTCGGTGATGCCGCGCAGCGCGCGGGAGCCACCGTCGATGACGGCGAACTCGAGGGCCAGCTTGGTCAGGCTCACGGTCTACCCCTGCTCGAGCGCGGCGAGCACCTCGGGGGACAGGTCGTCGAAGGTGATCTCCTCCGCCGGCGGGCCGCACTCGTCCGAGACGACCCGGCCGAGCTCGTCCGGATCGATGCCCCTGGAGCGCAGCACCAGGCGCAGGTACGAGTGCAAGCGGTGCTCAGGCATCGCCAGCAGCTCCGCTTCGCTCCACCCCGTCGCTGTCGCCACCAGGAACACCGCGGCCGTCGCCGGGTGCCTGTCCTCCTCGAAACCGGTCAGCCTCGAGGCTGACCTCCTTGGCCTGCTGCACGAGGAACATGCAGTCCACCTCGGGCAGCTCCAGGAGCAGCTCCGGGGTGACCTGGTCACCCTCGAGGGTGCCGAAGCGCTGGATCATGGTGGCCGTCCGGACCAGCATGGCCCAGACCTGTAGGTCCACCACACCGTCGAGCTCCTCGGGCAGCGCCGAGGCCTTGGCCTCCATGCGGCAGCTCTCGAGCATGGTGAGCGGGCGCAGGTCGAGCTCGGTCACCAGCTGCCCGTCGTCACCGATCATCCCGCATGGCAGGGTGAGGGTGCGGTGGAGCTCCTCGGGGATCCGCGACATCAGTCCAGCCCCACCTTCTTGAGGGCCATGGCCGAGATCCGGCGGATCGCCGAGCCCTTCTCCTTGAAGCTGGCGCCCACCTCGGTGACGAACACGCCCTGGAACAGCGGGGCGTGGGCGCCGCCGCCGCGGGGCATGGAGGCGATGACGGCGCCGGAGATGGAGTCCCAGTCCAAATCGCCGGTCTTGGGGATGTAGACCTCGAGGTCGAGGGAGTACTCGGCCGTGCCGTCGGAGAAGCCTGCAGGCGTGCCGCTGGGGGTCTGGCCGACGACCAGCTCCCGGTTGGTGCGCACGCGGTAGTCGTAGGAGCGCAGGTGCACGATGGGCAGGCCGTTGACGATCAGGATGATCTGGGAGACGTGGCTACCGGACATGGGGGCTCTCCTGTCAGCCGAGGATCAGCTGGATCTCACCGACGAGGACGTGCAGGCCGTCCACGATGTCGGCGGGGATGTTGGCGTTGACACGGGTTGCGACGCTGGGGTCCCGCTCGACCACCAGGCGGTCAAGGTGGTCCTCCACGCGCTCGAGATAGCCGAGGTCGTCCTGCAGCTGCAGCAGCACACCCTGCAGTAGGGTGCGGATCATGGTGGGATCCGTGGTGCCAGCGGTGGTCGCGGAGTCGGCCAGCTTGGCCTGGGCCAGCTCCTGCTGGGCCTTGTAGCGGCAGGCCCACTGGGTGTAGAACAGCACCCGCATGGTCTGCAGGTCCAGCAGGGTGTCGTCGTCGCTGCCGTAGGCGTCCTGGACGTAGGTGGAGATCGAGCGGACGATCTGGGCCTTGCCGCCAGGGCCCACCTCGATGGGGGAGAGGCCGTTGGCCAGGGCGCTCTCCTGCTCGGTGCGGGACAGCTTGTCGGTGGGGTCGTCCGGGACCACGGCGTTGAGGACCACACCGTTGAGCGGCTTGGCGCGGTCCGACTCGTAGGCGAGCTCGGCGGCGCACTGACAGGCCAGCAAGCTGGGGTGGGTGCGGGTGCCGCGGAAGTAGGGCATCCACAGGATGCCGCTGTTCCGGGCGGCCGACAGGGTGGTGCCAGCGGCCAGGGTGCCGTCGAAACCGGCGACCGCGACGGCCGGGCGCTGCTCCAACGGGCCCTTGAGCAGGTTCAGGCCGGTGATGAGGTCGTCGAGGCTCGTGGCGTCGTTGTACTCCGACACGTAGATGTCGTAGTCCTCGGGGAAGGCGGCATCCAAGGCGTCCTGGATGTCGGGGTCGCCGCTGCCGCTGGAGGGCTGGGTCGGGGTCAGGGTCAGGCCCGTGCCGGTGAACTCGTAGGCCAGGGTCCAGTCGTTGCCCTGTGTGCCCTTGGACTTGGCCGTGAGGTTGCAGGTCGTCGTGACCACGGCCGTGTCGAACGGCATGTTGGTGTCGGCATCGATGGCTGCCGAGATGGCGGTGGCGATGTCGGCCGCAGCATCGTCGGCAGCGATGGCGACGCGGACCGAGCGGTCGCCGATGTAGATGGTGAGGGTGCCCGCGGTGAGGCTGGCGATGGCCACGGCGAAGGAGCCAGTGGCAGCCACGCCCGCGCCGTCCTCGTCCAGAGGGCAGCACCAGACCTCGGACAGGTACGGCTTCTGGTCCAGCAGGGCCTCGACCATCAGAGCCAGGGGCGAGCCGGAGCCGAAGTAGGTCTGGGCCTGGCCGGCCGAGAAGACCTGCTGCAACGCGGCCGCGGTCGCGGTCGCCGTGGACAGCTGGGTCCCGATGAGCAGGATCTTGTCGGCGCTGGCGGGCAAGCCGAGCTTGGCGGCCGCGGTGTTGATGTCGAAGTAGTGGCCCGGCTTGCGGGTGGACAGCGGGACGGTCGAGATGGAGATGGTCACTTCTCACCTCCGGCCTTCGAGGCCTTCGGGGCGGACTTGCCGACCTGCAACAGGTCGCCGTCGCGCAGCGCGCGGCGGTAGTAGGGGGAGCTGGTCACGGTGACCGGCTTGGCGTGGGTGATGTACCGACGGGGGGCACCCTCCATCGGCACTCGGACATGCTCGCCGGCGGCGCGCACGCGGAGCTTGCGGTCACGGGACATCGATCGTCTCCTCGGCGACGACATGCCAGTCGCCGTCGCCATCGGGGGTTTCGTAGGTGGCGGCGACGGTGTCGAGCTCGTCGTCCGGCGGGGCCTCGCGGAGCTCGGCCTTGGTGAGGAAGGCGACCTGCTGGGCGGACAGGGAGCGCTGCTTGGTGCTGCCTGTCTTGAGCAGCTCCCAGCCTTGGGGCTGCAGCTCCTCGAGGCCGTCCAGATCCAGGTCGTTCAGGGTGAGCACGCGCAGCGTGTCCTGCACCATCTGGTAGGTGCCGACCTCCGAGCTCGAGCTCGGGTTGCGCTGGTACTTGTTGCCCCGCAGGTTGGTGGCTCGGACCACCAGGTCGATCTCGACCTCGACCTGGTGCTGCAGGTGGCCGTGGGGCTCGATGTCGCCACCAACGACCACGACCAGGAAGGACGGATCGCGGTAGCTGCTCTCTTCGAGGGCCTCGGTCAGGGTGCCCTGGAAGGCGTGGATGCCCCTGGCGTAGGCGGCGATGGTGCTGTCGGCCTGCAGCGCCGCCACGACCGCATCCTCGATCTCTTCGAGCGTGGGATGGAGTGCGCGGGCCATCAGGGAAGCTCCCCGGTGGTGGCGTAGTGCACCAGGTTGCGGGACAGCAGGACCAGGTCCTCGTCCTGGGCCACGATGAAGGGCCGGGCGGGCTGCTTCACCTTGCGGCGCAGGGCGAAGCGGGGCTTGACCTCACCCTTGCGGGGCGCGGACGCCAGGATGCCGACGGTGTCGGGATCGCCCTTGACGGGCTTCATGAAGAACAGCCGGTCGCCCCAGCGCTTCGGCCTGCGCATCGAGCGCGGCACGTCGGGCATGGGCACGGCCAAGGCCTTGGCGTTCTTCGGTTCGAGGTCGCCGCCGAAGTGCCGCTGGGCGGCGTAGCGGAGGTTGGTGCCGACCCGGACCGAGCCGGCCCTGGTCTCGTGTCGGACCGACCGAACCAGGCGGGTGGTCTGGCGCTGCTGGCGGGTGGCGGACCAGTCACCGCGGGGCCAGCGGTTGGGCCGGCCTTCCTGGCGGAAGGTCTCGGGGATGGAGCTGTTGACCATGTGCTCGCCGAAGTCGTCAAGCACTGGGCGCAGGTCCTCGATGCGCTCGGTGATGCCCTCGACCTGGCGGACCAGGACGTCACCGTTGCCGCGGAGCTCGAACCGGAGGGCCATCAGAAGTCCTCCAGGTTGTCGCGGCCGAAGACGGGCTCCTCGTAGCTGGACTGGATCACCCGCTCGGGGTTCTCCGTGGGCTCGGGCTGGGGACCGAGGGCGATCTTGCCCTCGGCCAGCCGCTCGAGCACCTTCACCGCCCGCTCGTAGTCGTCCTTGAGGTCGTCCCCGATGGTGCCCGGCCGGCGGCGGTGGAGCCGGTAGACAGTGACACGAGCCGCCAGGCTCTTCACCAGGGCTGGGACGGATGCGAGAGGGAGCGCGTAGCGGACGCCCAGGTAGCCATCCACCTCCGCCTCGGCCGCGGTGATGACCGCATCCAGGACGTCGGTGTCCACCTCGTCACTGCTGGGCGTGTCCTGGGTGAGCTGCACCAGGTGCTGCTCCTCCACGAGCCCAGGCGTGATGTCGGACTGGCTGATGTAGGCGCCCACCAGGGCCTCCTCGAGCCGCTGCCCGGGGCGGGCTACGCCCCGGGCGGTTCAGGGGATCAGGCGCCGGTGGAGCCCACAGCGAGCTGGTACAGGCCGTACCCCATCTCCCAGCGACCATCGGCGCCCATGACGACCTCGTTGTCCCAGAAGACGTTGTCGTCGTCCACGCTGGCGCGGGCGACCACCTTGGGCTTGCGACGCATCTGCAGGATGAAGGGCTTGACCGGGGCGTCCTTCACGAACAGGAACCAGCGGCCGTCGGTGATGCGGTTGAACACCTCGAGCTCGGCCCGCTTGAAGTCGGTGTTGGTGGCGCCGCTCGAACCCTGCGCGGCCAGCAGCAGGGCGCGGGCGGTGGCCTCGAGGGAAGGGCCGACCACCAGGACCAACTTGCCGCCCATGGCCATGGGATCGATGGGGTTGCCCTCGTAGTCCTTCATCTGGCGCAGGCGCTGGATGGCCGTGCCGAAGTTGTCGCTGGTCAGCGCGCCGGTGACCAGGTTGGACAGGGTGTTGCCATCGGCCAGGGGGTGGTCGGAGGCGATGAAGGCCTTGCCGTCGTAGCAGGGGTAGCTGCTGTCGAAGGCGTTGGTGAGCAGGGTGGCCAGCAGCACATCGGGATGCAGGGCCATCTGCATGCCCATGCTCTCGAACTGCGGGTTGAGGATGCCCAGGCGGTCGTCCTCGAACAGCTCGCGGTTCACACCGATGGTGAGCTCCCAGGTGCGGTTGGTCAGGGTGAAGTCCCAGACCTTCATGTTCTTGACCTGGCGCTCGCCGATCCATTCGCGGACGGCGGGAAGGCCGAGGATGAAGTCGTA
>CAZHIK010000138.1:1729-13068 GCA_964532635.1 uncultured Enterobacterales bacterium | reverse complement strand
TGTCCGCTAGCGCGATCCGGGGGGGTCGATCGACGCGATTGAAGGTTTTGACGTGATCCCCTCGGCAACCCTGGCAACGGGGTGGCAACGCTGAACTTAGCGAACGGCGCTAAATCTGGCGCAGCGGTGTCAGCTCCCCGCAACCGGGTGGAAACGGCCGACGAGCTCGAGCCGGCGGAGGCGCCACCGAGCTCCCGCTACCGTTCGCTGGCCGAGCGTCCCTGTTCTGGACCAGCGAGGAAGCCGGGCCCGCCGACGGCGCTCGTCGTTGAGCGCCAGCCGCGTGGACCTGACTGCGCGCGCCCAGCGCCGGCGAGGGACGCCAGCTGGGCGCGCTGGTGGCGTCCAGGCTCGGCCGCCGAGCTCGGCCTGGACGATGGAGGCCTCGAGCGCGGACATCATCCACCTGGTCACCCACCGCCGGACTGGCGGCGCCAGCCGCAGGCTGCTGCGGCGCTGGTGGTGCCAGGTGTCGCTCATGCCGGCACCCCGCCCTTGTGCGGCTTGCCGGTGTCGGCCCAGATCAAGCTCGGTCGCCGGACAGGCCAAGAGGTCGAGCACCTGGTGCACGTTGCCCAGCTCCGCCGGAAGGTGCACAGTGTGGCGCCGCAGGCAGGGCAGTGCTTCTGCGGCTGGTGCCAGGTGAGCCGCCGACCATAGATGACTGCGTCCCAGCCAGCTCGGACCAGGTAGGGCGCGGCGACCTCTATATAGGAGGCGCGCTCACGCTTCGGGCTGTCGGGCCGCGGGTCGCGGCAGAGAAGGGTGTCGCCGTCCTCGACGAACCGCGATCCCTTCGGCAGTCGGTAGCAGCCCCGGTCGCGGTTGTACCAGGCCAAGGAACAGGCCACGTCGAGCTGGCCAGGGATCAAGTTGTCATGCCGGAGGTGGCCGGCCAGCTGAACCATGTAGCGGATGAGGAGCTCGCGGTGGGTGATCTTCCCTTCCGCTTCGAGCTCCTCGTCGTGCTCGTCCGGGATGAGGTTGATGACGCAGCCGTCGCCGAGGCTCCAGGTCCTCGCTGCCGTGGTCACGCTGAGCTTCCGTCCCGGACCGTGCTGACCTGGTGTCTGGTGGCTTCCCCAGTTCGAGAGGAACACCGTCGGGCGGCTACCGGCGGACACAGCCGTCCTCCACCTGGTCGAGCACCTGGGCCCAGACCTGGCGCTCGAGCTCCCCACCCAGCCTCCACAGCTTCTGGAAGCCCCGACAGGGCACAGGGCGCTCGAGCTCGACGACGTCCCGCAGGGGCCAAGGGTGGGCGTAGGCGGCGGCCCAGGCCGAGTACTCCTCGCGGTCCTCGTCCAGGGTGGCCACCGCGGCTACGCCGCCTCGGACGAGCGTGGCGGTGTCCAGGACTTCGTAGCGGTTCGTCTCGGGATGGTAGAAGGTCAGGCGCCACTCGGGAGTTCGGCCCCGACCGAGCGGCCCAGTCTGTTCGCTGACAACCTCCCAGCCGTTGGCTGCCGCGGTGCGAGCCAGGTACTCCAGTCCCTCGAGGGTCGAGTTGTGGCCGCCAGGCCCGCCGATCTCTTTGCCGGCGTGGAGCGCGAAGACGTCGCCAACCTGCAGGCGCCGGTCGGGTGGGTACAGGCGGTTCTCGACGTCCCTGCCGAGGTGGAGGATGGCCCAGATCCACTCGGGCCACAGGGTGAGCGCCATCATCGTCCCACCTCCCGGTAGGGTTGGAGGCGACGACCGAGCATCAGCTTCAGCGCGCCGCCGATCAGGTCCCAGGTCCCGCGCTGTCCGGGCATGTGGCCCCGGACGAGTTCGGTCTTCCACAGGTGCTTCTTGAGGCCGCTGCGCAGGGCCTGCTCGAGCTCCTCTGGCCCGGGCCCGCCGAATCGCGGCATCTTGGTGAGGCGGACGCGGTACCACCTCTCGCCCTTGCGGACGCCCCGCTCGTGGTCGTCGTGACTCGCGACGCCCTGGCAGTCGAAGGCGCCGGCGCCGAGGAAGCGCCGCTTGGAGCGGTCGCCCCGCGGCCACATCCAGACCTCGACCACCATCATGGGCCCGTCTCCCGGAGGTCCTCGGCGTCGGCCTGGTCGAGGCTGTCCCAGAAGCCGGCCAGGTGCCACAGGAAGGCTGCGCAGACGACGATGATGACGAGGTCCAGCGCGTCGGGGTGTGGCACTGGAAGGCTGGAGAGCAGCTGTTCAACCACTGGTCACCACCTCGAGCCCGAAGCCCATCCAGGACAGCCGGCGCTCGGTCTCGCAGGTGCCGTCGCGGCTCGGCCAGGTGCGCCGCTCGTAGGCGGGGAACAGGTTCAGGGGGTGGGCGTCGCTGAGCTCGAAGCCCACGTCCGCCATGAGTTTGCGGCCGTCGCGGGTCTTGTTGTCCAGCAGTGCGAGCTCGATGCCGACCAGGCTGAACTCGACGATGTCGTCTGCCAGTTGGAGACTGGGACCTGTGAGGTAGGCCAGGACTGTCCGCTTCATGGAGTACTCCCCTTGGGTTGCAGGTTGTCGAAGAGCAGGTGGGCGAGCTCGAGCCACGGCACGGACCGTCTGCCACGGACCAGGCCGGAGACCAGTGCGCCGCGGGTCGAGCGCTGGCAGAGAAGGCGAGCGACGTCATCCTTGGCGATCTCGGCGCCAAGCTTCGGGTGCCAGCCCGGGGTGAGTCCCACGGTCCGCGCCGGGACCAGGACGCCAGCGTTGCCGAAGACGAACAGGGCAGCACCATGCGCTGTCAGGCGCCTCCTGACCGCCGCGGAGGTGCGTCGAGCCAAGTCCGCCAACTGGGACACCGACAGCAGCGGCCCCAGCTCCTGGGCTTCCGGAGCACGGAGCTGCCACAGCTGCAGAACTGGCGCTCCCAGGTCTGGACGGCACAGGATGCAGCGGGGCAGTCCGCCCACCAGGAACACCGAGCGCGCGTCCCCGCGCCGGCCGCAGTCGCAGCACTGGTGGTCGATGTCGTCGTGCAGCTCTGGCGGGGACCAGGTCGCCCTTGCGACTACCTGGTGGTCGACCGGGGGTAGCATCACCTCACCGAGCTCCACCAGGTCCAGCGGCATGTGGGCCGTCTGCTCGCTGCCGTTCCTGGGGCACCCAAGGCAGGTGAAGCTCGGCCAGTTGCGCTCCGCGGCGTGGATCAGACATCCGTCGTAGGCGGGGCACTCGAAGTCACGGACCGGCAGCGTCACGGCCCCTTCCGGTGGCTGGTACCACCGGGGTCGCACCCGACCTCGTCTCACGGCGGTCACGCTGCACGCTCCACGCCCACGGTGAGGCTCGCCACGGCCTTGCGGAGCTCGGCGACAGGGAAGCGCCAGCGACCGCCACGCAACCGACCGGGCAGCGCCTTGTTGGCCGCAAGGCGATGCAGGGTGCGAGGGTGGATCTGCCAGGCCTGCGCGAGTTGCTCGGCGCCGACGGTGACCGACTCCCATGGGATCTCGGGAGGGGCTGTGGGTCGCAACAGCCGGGCAGGCACGCGGATCAGGCGGGGGTTGAGGTACAGGGCGGGGAGCTCGCCAGCAGCGATGCGCCGCAGCACGGTGTCGTGGGACACCGAGAGCTCCGCGCTGGCTTCGGACACCCGCAGGTAGGAGGGGCTCAAGCCTCACCTCCGACCTGGACGCCAGCGGCGATCTCGCACTCGATCAGCTTGAACAGGCGGCCTGGGGTGAGGACGCAGGCCACGGTCCCCTCCGCAGCCGCCTCCTCGAACTGCAGAGCCAGGTCGGCCACAAACCCGCGCTTCCAGTCGTCCAGGCTGGAGTTGCCGACCAGCGCCTTGGTACGACGCCAGGCGTCGACGTGGTCCACCTTCCGCATGCAGATGGCCTTGAGCGCCTCGACGATGGCGTCGAAGTCCTTCATGGTCTGGGGCCAGGGCCGGCCCTTGCACTGCCGCTTCGAGAAGCCGATCTGTTGGGCCCGGGTGCTCATGCCGGCCTGCTGGTACAGACCTTCCAGGAACACCAGCTGCCGCCTGGTGATCATCCGAGCCGGCCGTGGTCCTGGCCCTCGAGGGCCCCAGGGCTCGCGCTCCGGGACGAGATCCTCTTCGTCGGCTCGGAGCTGACCCAGCTCCCAGCGCATGCGGCTGATGACCTTGTCGGCCTGGGTGGTGGACAACCTCGAGCTGTGGGTCTGGCCAGAGATCTCCATGCACAGCCGGCGCAGGGTGCCCTCGGCTTCCTCACGGGAGCTCGAGGTTGCCCGCGCCAGCTGTCCGACGAGTCCCCAGATCTGGCGGTTCTGCGATGGTGTGCGGGGTGCGGCGCCCATGATGCCCTCGGGCGACCCGCTCCGCGGATGCGGCGGCGCCGTCATGGCGCCCTGGTCAGGGGATTGGGTGTCAGGCGTCCTGCCTGGAGGAGAGGAAGTCGAAGAAGGTGGCGAGCTCGGTGAGTCTCTGGCCGGAATTGCGAGCGAGCTCCACTGCAGCCATGAGCTGGTTTCGTTCTGCTCGGATGATCCCGAGTGCGATGACCAGATCGATGGTCGAGTCACCCTTGCCGCCATGGTGGGTCAGGATGAAGTCCGACAGCAGTTCGAGAGCGTCATTGGCCTCGTGGATCTTGGGCGCTCGCTTGCCGTAGACCACCTCGAGCAGTTCGCGACGCTTCCGCTGTTCGTACAGCTTCCTGACCCGCCGGATCGTGTCCGTGATGTCGGCGCCGGGTTCGACGACGGGGCGCTCGTCAGGAGGTCCCGAGGGCTCCGGTGCTAAAGGCTCCTGCTCGACGTCAGGCTGCGCAGCGGCTTCCTGTGCTTGGGGAGCGCCGGCCTGGCCGTCTCTGGCGTCAGCCTCCGGTTCGGCCCCGTCCTGCTGGACTGCGGGCACGGCCTTGGACGCTGGGCCCGGCTCGACCAGCGGTGGCACCACCAGCTCTGGCGTGACCTCTGAGGGCTTCGGCGGCTCGACCGCCTCTGGCGGCGGCTCGGGTGCAGGCTTCTCCGTCGGCGGCTTGGGCGCGGCCCAGTCTTCGAGGGCTCCTGCACGGCGGGCCTTTTCGTAGTGCTTCTCGCACAGCCCACGGACCACGGCCTTGGCATCGCAGCCATCCACGATGCACTTGCCGCCGAACTCGTCGTGGGCTCGCCGTGCTGCGGACAGAGCCTTGCCACGGCAGGCTTCGCAGACGGCCAAAGTCTTCCGGCGGATCCCCGAGATGTTCACCCAGGTAGCCGTGGCCACCTCGTTGCACTCGTCCATCTGGCAGAGCTTGGGCTTTGACCTTGGCGTCTGCTGGCTGGGCCGGCCCGTCTGCTCGAGGGTGCCGGCGTTGCGGTGGCGATCGTAGTGTTTGCGGCACAGCCCACGGGCGAAGGCCTTGCGCTGACAGCCCTTCTCGAGGCACTTGGAAGCCTTGCGCTCGAAGATGCCGCGGCGCTCACGGCAGACACGCCGGGTCTCGGGCGCTATCCGGCTGTGGTCGGTGACAGTGGTGACGGCCTGCCTGGAGCAGCCGCGAACCTCGCAGGCTTCCATCTCGGCTACTCCTGCTCGTCGGCCTGGTCCACCTGGGGGTAGACGATGGCCGGGGACTTGGCGAGCTTGATGAAGAACTTCTCGTCCTGGTGGGTGGAGACGCCGCAGACCGTGAGCTCCACGCCAGTCAGCTTCTTGAGCTGGCGCTTGTCGAGCTTGGTTGTGGTGACGACGCACTGGTCGTGGCCGCGCCGGCGAAGCATGTCCAGGACGTCGGCCTCGTCTCGGTCGAGCTCGACGCGGACCGAGCCCTTGCGGAAGCCGATGGTGCCGTGCACGCCGCTCCAGGAGCGGCCGCCCAGCTCACCCTTGTGCTCGACCGTGAAGGCCTCGAGGCGCTCGTTCATGCGCTCGACACGGCGCTGGATGGGCTGAAGCGCGCTCTGCTTGGCCTCCTGGAGCGCCTGGATCTGGGCGTCGAAACCAGCGCCGATAGTGGACAGCTCGGTCTCGGCGATCCGGAGCGCCAGCAGCGCCCGGTCCGCGTCCTCGAAACCGGCGATGGCACGGACCTCCCGAGCGGTTCCGGGTGGCAGTTCGATGGTGGGGATCTGTTCGTCGCTCATGGTGGAGTGCTCCGTCACGCCGCGTTGTCGCTGGCAGCGGGATCGATGTTGGGATCGGTGTCGGTGTCGGTGTCGGTGTCGGTGTCGGTGTCGGTGTCGGTGTCCGTGGAGTCGTGGACCTCGTCCAGCGGGTAGGTCCCCCGCTCGGCGAGCTCCGCGGGCGGGCAGCGTGGAGCGGGCGCGGCCTCGGGGTCGACCTGCTGGCGCTCCTGCAGGCGGAGGCGCTGCTCCTCCTCGAGCCACTCGTTGGTGCCCATGACGCAGGCCTCGACTTGGTTGGCGGCCTTGGCGATCTCGAGCGAGGCCTCCAGGCCGCGGGCGAGCATCTCCAGCGGGAGATGGTTGCCGTCGTGCCACTGGGACACAGCTTCGAGCATCATGGTCTCGGCGGCGGTGGGGGACCTCATGGCCGCAGCTCCGGCAGGGGCTCGCCCTCCTCGGCTGCGCAGCGCTCGATATCCTGAACGATCGCTATCAATGCCTGGTCCCAGGTCAGGCCCTGCTCGACCAGGCCGATGCGCGTGCGCCCGAAGAGGTATGCGATCGAGGGGTGGTTGGAGATGTGCCAGTAGATAGCGATGCTCCAGATCTCCCCCTCGCTGCCATCGAGCTCTTCGCAGTCGGCGAGAGAGCCGCCAGCGGCTTCCATCATCTCTTGCGACTCGAAGACGATGCCGGCGATCTGGGTGGAGTAGGCGGCGCCCTTGGCCATGGCGTCGATCCGAGCCCGGAACTCGGTCTGGAAGACGTGCTTGGCGTACCAGGACAGAGCACGGTAGCTGCGGGCGTCCATCAGAGCCCCCTGTCCTGCAGGTCCTGGAAGTGACGCCGCCAGGCGGCCATGCTCGGCAAGGCGCCGAGGTAGCGCCCGTCGGCGCCGAAGGCCCGCCAGTAGGTCTTGGTTTTCTTCCTGGCGCCGGTCGCCATGCGCTTGCCGTTGATGACGTCGTGGGTGTGGACGATGCGGGTGGTGGTGCGGCGAACCAGGCGGCCGACGACGTTGCCGTCGTGGACCACCTGGCGATCGCCACCCTTGCCCTTGATTTCGACCTTGGGCATCAGCTGTTCTCCTCGACGGCTTCGTCGGCCGCCTCCCGGAGCAGCCAGTACTCCGAGGCCTTCATCAGGGTGCAGTCGAGCAGCTCGTAGGGCTGTTGGTCTGGGTTGTGTTTGGCGCTGACGACGACCTGGTCGCCGAGACGCTCGATGCCCACGCCGGTGATTCGACCGTCGCGTAGGACGATGCCGAAGGGACTGATGCAGTCCTTCACGAGCGCGCACGCGAGGGTTCGGCCGCTTGGATAGCGACCGAGGTCCATCCGCTTGGCCAGTTCCTTGCCCTTCTTTGTCTTGCGGTTGGGAACGAACATGCCGAGGGCCGGGTGCTTGCTGCATTGCCGGAGCCCGTGGGGGATCCGATCGCCGCGCGGGATGGTGTCGCCAGGCATCTTCATGCCGACCGGTTCGAGGCCGCGGACGAAGAAGCCCTCGATGCCGAGCTCTTCCTGGAGCTCCGCTTTCAGCTTCTCGACGCGCTCGTTGTAGGCCCGGCGTCCGGCCATGGCCTCTTCGATGATCTCGCGCGCGCGAGGACCTGCGGTGTAGTAGGCGACAGGCATCAGCACCTCCCCACGTGCACGGCCTCGACCTTGGGCTCGCCGAGCTCGGCGGCGTAGCGCATGGCCGCCACCGCCTTGTTGTTGATCCACAGGGGGTACTCGGCCATCGCCGTCAGCGCCTTGTAGGCCGACGGCTCGAAGACCTCGTCGGCGTTGGCGCCCACGCGGGCGAAGCGCCAGCGCAGGTACTCGCCAGCGTCGGTGCGGGGGATCTCCAGGATACGGGTGCGGCCCGTGAGCTCGCGGATGTCGGGGTCGTGCAGCAACCGCTCCTTCAGGAGCAGCTGTCCGATCAAGAACACGGAGAGCTGGCGGAACATGGTGTGGCTGTCCCAGACCTGCTTGATGGCCAGCAGGGCCTTGGTGGACAGCAGGTGGGCCTCGTCGATGATCATCACCGGGGAGATCCCTGCGGCGCCCTGGTCGGCCAGGCAGGTACGGAGCATCTCGCTTCGCCGCTCCATTGTCATGGAGCCGCACTCCTTCCCAGTCAGATCGCGCAGGATGGCGGTGGACAGGGCGGCGGCCGTGATGCGCTGGCGGTCCAGGCTGGCGGGCGACACCAGGCGGATGCGCTTCTCCCGGCCTGCGCGGCCGTAGAACGCGCGCAGCAGGGTGCTCTTGCCGCTGCCGGGTCCGCCGGTGACCGCGATGATCTCGAAGCGGCGGACCGCCATCTTCATGGCGTTGTCGATGCGCGCTAGGCTGGGCGGCCGGTAGATGGTCTCGGGGTTGTCGGGATCGTCGAAGGGATCCTCGTCGAGCTGCCAGGCCTTCAGGTCTTCGAGCTCGAGGTATTCGCGTGGGGTCTGCACGGGTGGGTCCTCCTGCGGACGTTGGTTGGAGCGATGGTCGCCGCCAGACCCTCCAGGCCGGCGGCTGTCGAGGTGGGTCACGTTGGACACGGGGTCTCCTGCGTGAGCGGGGAAGAGCAGGCCCGGATCGATGCCGAGCACCAGCAGCGACTCGCTCACGGCGATCCGCACCTCGTCGCAGACCGCATGGCCGCGCTGCCAGTTGTTCAGGGTGGAGCGGTGGACTTCCAGGAGCATCGCCAGCTCTTTCATGGTCATCCGCTTGGCGCGCAGCGCGCGGGCCAGCGCCGACATCTGCGGGCGCTTGGCAGCGGTGAGACGGGCCTTCCGTGCGGGCTCCATGGGTCCTCCTGCGATCAGTGATTGCGGCCGCCGGCGGCGACCTCGAGGGCGACGAACTCGTCCCAGGCCTGGTCGAGCTGCTGGGTGGTCAGGCCGTCGCCGATGCGCTCGCGCCACCAGGGCCCGTCGGCTCCCAGCCCTCGGCCGAGCCGGCGCACGATCTCCTCGAGCGCTTCGAGCCGGGGAACGACCGGGGAGGCGGACAGGGCGCTGTCCTGGGCGGCCCAGTCCTGGCCGCGGGTGTTCAGGTAGGCGCGCCTGCGAGCGCGGCGCTCCAGGTCGCCGAAGACGTCGAGGTCCAGGTCGACGTCCAGGTCGCGCTCGTCCCGCTTCTTGACCACCTCGGCGGCAATGGTCTGCGCAGGCGTGCTGGGAGCGGTGGCGCCGGGGTGTGCCGCGTCGTCCCAGACGTGGAAGCGGCCGGTGGTCGGGAAGCCCGCCTCGTTGAGGTGGACCTCTTCGGCGGACAGCTCGCGGCCGTGCTGGTCCCAGACCCTGACACCGTTGGAGACGAAGGGGGTGAGGCGGTAGCGCACGCGCTGCCTGGCGTGGACGTGGTCGCCGCGGATGAGCCAGGTGCGGTTGTTGGCTCGCAGGTAGTGATTGGCGTTGAGCACGCCGGTGCGTGGCGAGCTGGCGGCCAGCTGGAAGAACACATCCCTGTCGGGGCACTCCACCAGCTGCTCGGGCTGGATGGTGGCCCACAACTCGAGCGGGGGGCGGCCGTGCCTGCGGTGCACCCGCTCGCCGGCGGCGAGGGCGCACATGGCCTCGGCGTTCCGGTTGAGCTCGGCGAGGTCCCGAGCTGGCTGTAGCGCCAGGCGGCCCTCGAAGCTCCGCTGCCAGTGGTTGTGGCGGGTCTCCACCGAGCCCGAGGCCTTGGCGTTCTTCGCCCTGTGCAGCTCGATCCGGACGTCGAGCTCCTCGAGCAGGTTGGTGATGTAGGCGCTCTTGTTGGCCGGGCCCTGGTCCATCACCAGGCGCCGAGGGACGCCGCGCAGTGGGAAGCTGTCGCCCAGCGCCTTGGGGGACATGCAGCGGTAGAGGAAGTCGGCGACCTCCTCCCAGCGCTCGCCCGGGGTGTAGTAGTACTGGGCGTACCAGGCCCCGGAGTAGTGGTCCGTCATCACGAAGCGGTGCAGTACCTGCCGGACCTTGGCCAGGTTCTGGCGCTTGCCCTCGTAGAACCGGGCGCCAGCGTCGTCGTACAGGCGCAGCTTCTTGCCGGTCTTCTCGTCCCGGAAGTACCACTGGATCGCGACCGAGATGTCGAATTGCCAGACGTGGTTGGGATGCTGGCTGACACGGGCCACGCAGGCCTCGGGTGCCCGGAGGTGGCGAGGGCCCAGGCCGGCCTGGTTCATCAGCCGGAGGGCCTGGCCGTAGGAGACCTGCCCCGCCTCGAGCTCGAGCTCCTGGGCGATGCGATGCGCCTCGGACAGCGGCACGTTGGGCTGGCCCCGCTTGTTGCGGCCCTTGGCCATGATGGCGGACAGCTGCACCAGGCCGTCGTTCGAGACCGCCGAGCAGCCTGCGTCCGTGCGCCGCGTGCGGCCCGAGTCCCAGCCCAGCTTCTTGAGGTTGCGCCAGACGGTGCTGCCCGACACGTCCAGGATCCGCGCGGCGTGCTTCACGATCGCCGCGCGTTCACCGCGTCCAGGGGCCAGCCGGATGTCGGCCAGCGCCGAGAGGTAGACCGCCCGCGCCTCCTCGGTCATGGCTCAGCCTCGACGGTTCGCGGCCAGCTCGTTGAGGCGTTCGACGAGCGCCTCGATGTACCAGTCCCGCGGGTGGCTGCTCTCCTGCTCCTTGCTGATCTTCTCCTCGACCTCGTCCTCGGTCATGTGGGAGATGTTGTCGAGGATGCGGAGCTTGGAGCGGTGCCTCAGCAGTAGGCGCCAGTACCAGTCGCGACGGCCTCCTACCCGTACAGCCTCCTCGGCCATCGCTTCCTTGACCTCCTCGTAAGTCATTGCCTCGACCTTGGCGTCCGCGTAGCCGTGGTCTTGCCTGGCGCTCTCGTGCTCGATGTCCTCCTCCTCCTCCATGGCGTCTTCGTGCTCCTCCTCCTGGTCGAGGTCCTCGTCGTAGAACAGCGGCTTGCGCGCTTCGGGGAACTGGTAGATGTCGGCACCTGGTGCACCTTCGCGGTCCATCGGAGGGAACTCGGCACCACAGACCGCCTCGCCGGCGATCAGACGGAAGCGCGCCTCCTCCAGCTCGCCGAAGTCACGCAGGTAGGCGGCCAGGCCCCGGATGCGGATTTGGAGCGCAGGTGGGAAGTCGTCCATCCGTCGAGCGAGCTGGTCCAACTGGAAGCCGACGGAGATGACCGTGTCATCCAGTTGCTTGTGCAGTTGGGTGACGATCTCCAGCACCGCCTTGTCGTCAGCGCTGACCAGCCGGCCCATGGCGGCCTCGGCGTGGATGGCGCGCTCCTCGGCGGCCTCCTTCTCCTGCTCCAGCCGCTTGATGGAGTCCTCGAGCCTGGCCGTGCGCTTCTTCTCCTTGGTCAGGTGCTTCTTGACCTCGGTGTAGGTCAT
>CAZHIK010000138.1:0-1629 GCA_964532635.1 uncultured Enterobacterales bacterium | reverse complement strand
ATGTCGATGTCGGGCGGGGCGTCGATGACGAGCTTGACCTCCCCCCGCCGAGCCCAGTCCACCCGGCACATCACCGGCCCGAGCAGCTCGAGCTCCTCACCGGCTCTGTACCAGCGCACCTCGGCGACTGCGTTCATGCTCGAGGGGCGGATGACGTCGATTCGGGCTCGGTGACCCCGGCACTCGACGATGCGGATCACGTTGCGCCCGACCACCAACGCGCGGCCGGCGCGGAGCTTGGCCACCAACATCAAGACACCTCCCCTTCATCGCTCAGCAGGGGCCGGATGGGCTCGGTGAGAGCCTTCCACTCGCGCTGCAGCTCGCGCTGCTTGGTCAGCAGGCGCATCTGGTACTGCAGGCCGAGGCGGGGCAGAGCAACGCCCAGACGCCAGCGGTCGGTACCGTCGCTGTCGGTGTGTGCGGCCCAGTCGGCCAGTTTCAGCTCGACAAGGATCTTGCGGCAGGTGTCCCGGTGGACAGCCGAGGCCTTGGCGACCTCGGCGGTGCTGAGCCATCCGTCGTGAAGCGCCAGGGCGACGACGATGGAGACCAGGTTCGCGGAGGCCTGATGGTGGTGCGCCATGCTCACTCCCCCTGAGCGCGCTCGGAATGCGCTATGGTGTTGACTGTTTTTGGGCGTCCTGGCGGAAGGCGGTCCACCCCGGGGTCGTCCTCCCCCCAGAGGGAGCGATACGAGATGTGGAGTTCTTCGGCGATAGCGCGGCGCACAAGCGGGGTACGACGCCGACCGCCGATCACTTGGCTGACAACCGCAGGATCGACGCCGACCCTGGCCGCAATCGACCGCTGGGTGACTCCCTGCTGGAGCAGAAGGATTTTGATGTCGAGTGGGGTCATTGGAATCACGCTGAAGCACGAACAGCATCACCGATTCACGCTAAAGCGTCAAGTGGTGGACGCATAATGAGCCGATCAGAGATCGGCGAACGGGTCCGACTGGCGCTCAAGCGTGCAGGGATGACACAGGTTCAGTTCGCCAAGATCGCTGGTACTTCCAACGGATACGTCAGCGAAATTTGTAGAGGCCTGAAGAATCCCTCCGTAGCCGTGCTGCAGGCGTTGGTTGCGGAGACGGGGGTCGATGCCGCCTGGTTGTTACTGGGAGACGAGGTGCAGTTGACAAGAACCGCCCCGGATATCCATGAAAAGCTGGACCAGGTACTGCGAGTGACGGGGAGTTCAGGCCGCGATCGGGTCCTTGGGTACCTTGAGGCCATACTGGAGCAGGCCGGCGCCTCCGCTGGCCGCCGCACCGCGTGAGGGAGGCCATGGGCTACGCCTGGTCTGGGATGCGGACCGATGAGGTTCGGAGGGATCCACGGATTTGCCGTGGAGGTAACGCGGAACGGTTGAACGCCGAATATGGCGGAGATACGTCGACGTCTTCGCATCTCGTCGATGCATCTGCAGCCGATCCACGCATTCGCCGTGGAGGTAGCGCGGAACGGTTCAACGCCGAATATGGCGGAGATACGTCGACGTCTTCGCATCTCGTCGATGCATCTGCAGCCGATCCACGCATTCGCCGTGGAGGTAGCGCGGAACGGTTCAACGCCGAATATGGCGGAGATACGTCGACGTCTTCGCATCTCGTCGATGCATCTG
>CAZHIK010000137.1:0-13122 GCA_964532635.1 uncultured Enterobacterales bacterium | reverse complement strand
GTCGGCGTACCAGGTGCTGGCGTCGTCGGCGTCGTCCTCGTCGACCGTGCCGTCGCAGTCGTTGTCGATGCCGTCGCACAGCTCGGTGGCGGCGGGGTTGACCGCGGCGTCGCTGTCGTCGCAGTCGGTGCTGTCCGTCACCGTGTTGCTGGGCTGGTAGCAGGCCACCGTGGTGTTGTCGGGATCGCCATAGCCGTCGGAGTCGGCGTCGGCGTAGAAGGTGGAGGCGTCGATGGCGTCGTCCTCGTCGACCGTGCCGTCACAGTCATCGTCCTCGCCGTTGCAGTACTCATCGGCGCCCGGGTACTGGGCCGCGTCGTCGTCGTCGCAGTCGCTGTCCAGCTCCACCCAGCCGGACGGGGCCTCGCAGGCGTCGGTGGTGCTGGTGGCGTCGCCGAAGCCGTCGCCGTCCACGTCCTCGTACCAGGTGGGGGCGTCCACGGCACCCAGCTCGTCGGTGGTGCCGTCACAGTCGTCGTCGTAGCCGTTGCACAGCTCGTCGGCGTCGGGGTTGACGGCGTCGTCGCTGTCGTCGCAGTCGAAGTCGTTGTCCACGAAGCCGGTGGGCTGGGCGCAGGCGACGGTCTCGACGCTGGGATCGCCGTAGCCGTCGCTGTCGGCATCCTGGTACCAGGCGGGGGCATCGGTGGCGTCGTCCTCGTCGATCTCACCGTCGCAGTCGTCGTCGATGCCGTTGCACAGCTCGTCGGCGTCCGGATGCACGGTGGCGTCGGTGTCGTCGCAGTCGCTGTCGTCACCCACGTAGCCGGCGGGGAACTCGCAGCTGGTGACAGGCTGGGAGCCGTCGCCGTAGCCGTCCTCGTCCTCGTCGGCGTACAGGGTGTCGGCGTCGATGGCGTCCTCGTCGATGTCGCCGTCGCAGTCGTTGTCGGCCTCGTCGCAGATCTCGTCGGCGCCGGGGAAGCTCGCGGCGTCGGTGTCGTCGCAGTCGCTGTCGTCGTCCACCCAGCCCTCGGCCTGTTCGCAGGCAAGCTCGGTGACCTCCGCGTCGCCGAAGCCGTCGGCGTCGGTGTCGGCGTACCAGGTGGAGGCATCCACCGCATCCTCGTCGATCTCACCGTTGCAGTTGTCATCCGCGCCGTTGCAGGTCTCTTCGGCGTCGGGGTGGATCTCGGCGTTGTCGTCGTCGCAGTCGTCCTCGCCGGCCCAGCCGTCGCCGTCCAGATCCTGGACCTCGGGCAGAACGCCTGTGTCGTCGGTCTTGTCGGGCGGACAGCCGGTGCCGATGGCGACCAGCAAGGGGAGCGAGAGGGTGAGGGCGCGATGCATCGTGGCACTCCTGTGGCGGAGAATTCTTTTCCAGTGTAGTCCGCTGGCGGTTCCATGGACTGTACGCCAGGGAGTTCCAGTCCTATACTCCCGTCCAAAGGAGGAAGACGATGAGCAAACTCTCCACCACCCACCTGGTCGGCGCAGCCTTGGTGCTCGCCATCGCGTGTCAGTCCCGGCTCACCGGCAACGAGGGCAACTTCCAGTTCTCGTACCAAGCCGACGACTGGATCACCGACTTCAACAAGCCCATCGCCGTGGGCGCCTACCTCGACATCAACGTCGGCGAGGTGGGCACCTTCCTGCCCATCGACCTGACCGCCGCGTCCTACGACGACCCCGCGGTGCTCGACGTGGTCGAGTTCCAGGGAAACACCATCACCGTCGAGGGTACCGGTGAAGGCTTGGCGCTGCTCCAGGTCGAAGGCACCACTCAGGGCGGCGAAGCCCTGACCGACTCCGTCAACATGCAGGCCAAGGTCCCCGAGGTCCTGGTGCTGTGGCACACCTGCGGCGGCGAAGAAGATGGCTACTACCTCACCGACCAGCGCGTGTGGGTGCCCTTCGAGATGCAGATGGAGAACAGCCAGCCGGTCATCGGCTACGGCTACTACCCCCTCACCGCCGACACCGACGCCGCCGAGCTGGACGCCTCCGAGAGCGGCCAGCAGTGGATGGCCTTCGACACCGCCGCCATCGAGGGCACAACGGTGCTCAGCTCCGACATCGACGACACCACGCTGAGCATGAACGTGGTGGCCCCCGCCTCCATCGACGGCGTTCAGGAGCCCATCGCCGGTGTGCTCGAGGACATCGATGTGGGTGACACCAACCCCTTCTTCGTGCGCCCCATGGTGGGCGACGGCACCATCTGCCAGGCCGACGTGAACAAGGTGGTGACCAGCGACACCCCAGAGATCTGCACCGTGACCGACGTCGAGTACGACGAGGGCGCCGGCGACGGTGAGCACGAGTACGGCTGGTTCGAGATCACGGGCGTGGCCGAGGGCGAGTGCCTCTTCACCGTGCAGTACCCCGACGGCAACGACGGCGCGGGCGCCTCCGATCAGTTCAGCTACCCCATCGAGCCCTAGGCTCGGGACCCGCTGTGCTGCGCCCTCTGCAGCTCATCGGCTTGGCCTTCACGGTCGCGCTGGTGGGCTGCGATGCGCGTCGGATGCGGGTGGACGGCTTCTCCCGGCGCTACCTGCTGCGCACGCCCGAGGGCTATGATGGTAGCCAGGATCTCCCCCTCGTGATCGCCCTGCACGGTCGCCTGGGCAACGCCCGCAGCATGGCCCGCAGCTCGGGCTTCGACGAGCTGATGGACCAAGAGGGCTTCATCGCCGTCTATCCCGACGGCTATCGACGCTCTTGGGCCGACGGTCGTGGCGGTGGTCCGGCGGACGAGGCCGGGGTGGACGACGTCGCCTTCTTCGACGCGCTGCTGGAGGCCGTGGGTGACGAGGTGCGGGTGGACCGGGGTCGGATCTACCTGGTGGGCATCTCCAACGGCGGCATGATGGCCCAGCGCCTGGCCTGCGAGCGCACCCAGGACTACGCCGCGGTGGCGTCCATCATCTCCTCGATGCCCGAGGTGGTGCACCAAAGCTGCGAGCCCAGCGCGCCTCTCCCCATGCTGCTCATGAACGGCACCGAGGATCCCTTGGTCCCGTACGAGGGCGGGGAGATCGACAGCGACAACCAGGGCGTGGTGCTGTCCACCGACGAGACCATCGTCTTCTGGCTGGAGCACGACGCCTGCATCGGAGAGCCCGTGGAGTGGGAGCTGGACGAGGTCGCGGACGACGGCACCTCCATCCACCACCAGGGCTGGTCGGACTGCGACGGCGGCACGGCGGTGGAGCTGTACCAGGTCGTCGGAGGTGGCCACACCTGGCCTGGTGGTCCCCAGTACGTGAGCGAGGAGCGCATCGGCGTGGTGAGCCAGGAGATCGTTGCGGCCGAGGCCATCTGGGCCTTCTTCGAGCCGATGGTGCGGGGGGAGTGAGCGGGCCGCGCTCTGCTCGGGCTCGGGACACCGGCCCCGGTTAGCGAGCCCCCATGGCGCAACGTCCTCCCCTGCCTCTGGCGAAGAAGCTGCTCTTCGCCGCGGTCCCGCTGCTGGCCCTGCTGCTGGTGGCCACCCTGGGGCTGCGGGCCATGGAGCAGGCGGGCCTGATCCACACCGAGCGGGACGGCGACCGGGTGCTGTACCTGGCGGACGACTACCTTCGAAGCGAGCAGGCGGCGGACGGTGAGCGCTTCCTGATCATGGACGCCCAGTACCCCGAGGTGGTGCAGGCCAGCGTGGTGATGCCCAAGCCTGCGGGCACCTTCCGCATCGTCGTGGTGGGGGGCTCCTTCGCCCGGGGCGAGCACACCCTCGACGCCGGGGTGCCGCTGCAGGGCTACGGCAGCATCCCCTCGTGGATGCAGGAGCTGCTGCGTCATCGTTACCCCTCCCAACCCATCGAGGTGGTCAACGCTGGCGGCAGCGCTCAGAGTTCGTTCGCGGTGCGAGAGAGTGTGGAGCGACTGCTGGCGGCGGACCCCGACCTGGTGGTGGTGGCCACCGGCGCCAACGAGGGCACGCTGCCGCCCACCCCCTTCAACCAAGCGCTACACGAGTGGGTGCTGTACCGGGCCATGAAGCGCGGCATCCTCGGGGAGACCCCTCCCGAGGAGCGGCCCATGCTCCAGCCACAGGAGCACGCAGCGGTGGAGCTGCGCGGGCACTACACCACCAACTTGCGCGCCATCGCCACCACCTGCCGCAAGGCCGGCGTTGGCGTGGCCTTCGTGACCCTGCCGGTGAACCTGCTGGGCTACGCCGCGCGCATCGATGTCATGCAGATCGGTCCGGCTGCCCGTGAAGGCCTGGCTCTGTGCGAGCAGGGCAGCCTCGATCCTGGCCTCGAGCGCATCAACCAGGGTGACGACACCGTCGAGATGCTGCTGGCCTCGGCCCGCTGTCTGCTGCAAGCTGGGGAGCACGGCGCAGCCGCCGAGGTCTTGGGCTCCGCCATCGAACAGGATCCGCGGGGCACCGCCCGGCCCAGCTTAAACGCCGAGGTGAGGGCCATGGCCGCTCGCTTCGATGCCCCCCTGGTGGACCTCGAGGCCGCCCTGAACGCCGAGTCCCACCACGGCCTGGCCGGCGAGACCTTCTTCTGGGACCACCTGCACCTCACCAGCGACGGCTACCTGTGGGTGGCGCGGGAGATCGTGAACGAGCTGGGAGAGGCCGGGAAGCTACCCGCGGAGGAGGGGGAGCCGCTGGCCGAGCCCAGCCTGGAGGCGATGCTCGAGGCGCGAGGGTGGGGGGAGATCTACGAGGAGCTGCGGGTGGCGGGGAGGTGAGGGGGGCGGCCTCCCGAGAGCAGCGGCGGTGTCGCAGGTTGCGTGGTGTAGGCTGAACAGGAGAGCGAGGCGCATCTGCCGCCCGCCTACCGGGTGGCAGCTCGCGGATGAACCATGACGCCCGGCAGCCGGGCGGGCGCGGGGTTCGGTGCGACCGAGGGGAACTCCGGAGGCGGTGCCAGGCCGGCATCGATCACCGCGATGTCCAGGTTCGGGGAGAAGCTGAGGTCACATGTGGGCTGGTACCACTCCGGACAGATCTCCCGGTCGGGGACCTGGGCCCAGTCGTCCAGGTGCTCTTGACAGACATCACCCTGGAGCAGCAGGTCGGTCTCGTTGGACGACCAGGTGTTGGCGTCCAGGTCGGCCAGGGCGTCATCCAGGAAGAGCCCGGCGCCGGCGTTGCCGGTGAGGGTGTTGCCCATGAGCTGCAGGCCGGTGGTCCCGTCCCATGGCGCGACCCCGGTGGCGTACACGCCGTCTCCGCAGCGGACGGTGTCGCCGTGAGGAACGCCGCTGCTGCCGGTGATGGTGGTGCCGGTGAGCCGGTAGCTCCCTGCGCCCGACAGGTACGCGCCAGCCACGACGCTGTCCGAGATGGTGCAGTCGTGGACCCGCAGGGTGGGCTCGGCCAGGTCGTCCTGCTGGGCGGCGAACACCCCGCCTCCGCCACCGAGATCGGCGCTCTCCAGGGAATCGGTGATCGTCGTTGATCCCAGCTCCAGGCTGGCTCCATCGAGGACCACCGCTCCGGCGAAGCGGTTGTCCAGCAGGGTGCACCCTGTGCAGGTGAGGCTGCCACTGCTCGAGCCGTACAGGCCTGGGCCTTCGTTGCCCTGGATCAGCAGATCCTCGGCGATGATCACACCCTGGTCGCGGACGGCGATCCCCGTAGCCGCGGTACCCTGGGGGCCGAAGGTCTGCGCGGTGTGGCCGATGGCCGAGTCCCGGATGAAGACCCGGGTGCCCGGCTCGCCTGCGTGGATGCCCACGGTGGTGTTGTGGCTCAGCTGGCAGTCCTCGAGCTGCAGCTCGGCGCCGCCGTTGACCTCGATGCCGTAGCCGCCGTAGCCGCCCGTATGGGGTGCGGTGTTCCGGATGACCGAGCTCCGCACCGAGGCCCGGGTGCCTTCCTTGCCCACCACCAGCGCCGCCACACGGTTGTGCGCCAGCACGCAGCCCTGGGCGTCGAGGGAGGCCCCCAGCTGGACCTCGACGCCCAGGGCGCGCTCCTCGATCACGTCGAGCTGTTCGTCCCGGTTTGACGTGCCCAGCAGGGAGGCGCGGATGGTGGTGTCTCGGAGGGTGAGCTCTGTGCCTTGGTCCAGGGCGAGGAGCCCCGTGGCGGTGTTGCCGTGCAGCAGGCAGCCCTCGAGGGTGATGTCGGCTCCGTCGTGGACCTGCACGCCGTAGCCGTATTCGTCGCTGGCGTTGGGCAGGGTGTCCCGGATCACGCTGTCCACCAGGGTGATTCCGGTGCCCTCCTGGTTGAGCTCCACCCCGATCCCCGTGTTGCCGCTGATCTCGCAGCGAGTGGCGGTGATCGTGGACTCGAGGTGGGCCTGGATGCCGTAGCCGTAGGCTCCGCTGGAGTCGGGCTGGGTGCCGCGGATCACGGTGTCCACGAGGCTGACCGTGGTGGTGGGATCGTAGGCCAGGATCCCCATGAGCGAGTTGCCATCCAGCACGCAGTCCACCACCTCGACGGAGGTGGCCGCCACCGAGGAGTTGTTGGTGGCCGCGATGCCCACGAAGGCGCTGCGTTCCACGTTCAACCGCTCCAGGAGCACGTTGCCCTGGCTCACGGCGATGCCCGCGTAGGCGGAGTCCACGATGCTGAGGCCAGAGACCTCGGTCTGCGCGTACCGGATCGAGATGTCGAGGGTGGACGTGGTCGAGTCGCCTTGGCTCCCATCCAGGATCACCAGCTCGCGGCAGCGCCCCGCCAGGTACACGCCGGGGTGGTCCCGGGTGAGCTCGAGGGTCTCCGTGTAGGTCCCCGCCGCTACCGCCACCAGCCCACCTCCTTGGGCGGCGGCCTGGTCCAGGGCGGCCTGGATGGAGCCGAGGGAGGCCTGCGAGCTACCGTCCCCCCCATCCGCGGCCGCGGCGTCCACGAAGACGGTGGAGGCGTCAACCTCGAGGTTTCCCCAGGTGCCCACCCCGCAGGCTTCGGGCACGCAGCTGCCGCCGTCGTTCAGGAAGCCGGGGGCGCAGACCGTGGGGGAGCCGGTATCCTCCGGGCAGGTGGGGGGCGGATCTTCGCCGCAGGCCGTAGCGATGAGGGCCAGACAGGACAGCAGCGTGATGGTGGGATCCTGCATGCGCATGGAGTGGTCTCTATCCGTGGGTAATCCTCTCACATCGAGGACCAGCGGTGGTCGTAGCACGACCTCTGACCGGACATTGGACCGGCGTTGAGGGAGAGGTGTCGACGCGGCGATGGTCTGGACCTCCAGGGTCGGGTGGAAGCACATGCCGCAGGTGGGTTGCTCCCAGGCTGGGCAATCGCAGCTGGGACGAAGCCGGCTGAAGGAGAGGGGTAGGGGAAACGGGGCCGCATAGGCCAGGATCGTTATCGTTATCTCGGGGAGCGCTGGCAGATCCGTACTGGAGAGAGTCCGTCATCCGCGTCGTTCGCCGGGCCGACTATCGGCTCAGTAGAAGGGGACGGGGTCGCAGGCCGACGTCTACCGCCGGTCGTACCACTGCTCGTGAGGGTGGGAGTGCCGCGGGATCGAGGTCCGCGACATTCAGGGTCAGGTGGAACTCGACCTGGCAGCTGGGTTGGTGCCATGTGGGACAGACTTCCCTGTGGGGGGCCTCGGCGTAGTCCTCTCGTGGTTCCAGGCAGGCTTCTCCTCGAACGAGAAGGTCGGGCTGATTTTGTGCCCAGTGATTGTCGACGAGCATGGCAGCTGCGTCGTCGAGGAAGGCCCCGGCACCCTCGTTGTCCGAGACAGTGTTGTCGATGAGCAGCAGGCCTTCGCTGCCGTCCCAGGCGTGGACAGAGCTGGCGTACAGGCCGTTGCCGCAGCGGGTTGTGGCGCCGTGGGCCACGGCGATGTTGTCGGTGAAGCGGGTCTCCGAGAACGCATAGCTGCCCTCGTTTGCGATGAACGCACCGGCGATCTGATTGCCGGAGATGAGGCTCGAGCTGACTCGAAGGGTTGGCGCGTCCCAGGTTCCCTGCTTCGCTGCGTACAAGCCCACGCCACCGCCGAGGTCGGCGGCCTCCCGGGTGCCTGTGATCGTCGAGTTGTCGATCTTGAGATCACCGCCAGCGATGGACACAGCCCCGGCCAGACTGTTGTCCGTCACCGTACAGGCCCTGCACTCGAGCCTGCCCGATGAGGCCGCGTGGAGCCCTGGCCCTTCGTTGCTGTGGGTGTGCAGCTCGGACGCCCAGGCCGTGGCGTGACCCTGTACCGCGAGTCCAAGCCCGAGCATCCCTTGCGCCCCGGTGCTCGTTCTCGTGGCGACGATGGAGCTGTCCTGGAGCACAGCGTCGCTGCCCCGGCCCGAGACCAGGATTCCAACGGCCGCACAGCCACTCACCTCGCAGCCGTGGGTCGAAAGTTGCGCGCCATCGCTCACCTGGATGCCGATGCCCAGCAACATGCTGCCGCCAGGCTGTGTGTCCCGAATGCGGGTATCCACCAATGCGCTCCTGGTCCGGCTTCTCCGGTTTCTGCTGGCTGGGTACTCCGCACTATCGTGTCCGTAGCGGTGAGCTCGGTGCCAGGCTCCCGCGCCAACAGGCCGATCGCGGTGTTGCGGTCGATGGTGCAGCCCGAGGCGATCACGCTCGCGCCACACTGCGTGTCGATGCCGTATCCGCCCACTCCGTTGGACCGTGGCGTGGTGGAGCTGATCAGGCTGTCCTCCAGGGTGACCTGAGTGCCGGAGTTCACGGCCCGGATGCCCGCCTGGCGGTTGCTCACCAGCGTGCAACGGGCTGCTGTGACCGTGGCTCCGAGGGCGGCATCGATGCCCATCCCATAGTCTCCGAACTGATCCGGAAGAGTGCCTTGGATGGTGGTCTCGGCAAGCGAGACCGTCGTGCCCGAGTCGTAGGCGACGACGCCGACGTAGCGGTTGCCCGATACGGTGCAGTTCTCCACTTCCACGCTCGAAGGCGCCAGGGTGGTGCGGTAGGCCGCGACGCCGACATCGGAGCAGTTGGTCACGTCCGAGTTGACCAGACGGACGCTCCCAGAGTGGATCATCACCCGTAGAACGGCGAGTCCACAACGGTGATGCCGGAGATCTCCGTTTCACCATATTGCAGGCTGATCTCGACCGCCGGGTAGGGTTGGCCGCTGGCACCACCGTCCAGGATCACCAACTCCCGGCATCGGCCAGATATCCCTCGTCGCACTCCGTCGGCTCGCCCCTGTTCGAGGGCTTCTCACCGCCCCGGTCGCAGCCCCCCAGCAACCCGAGTACCAGCCACAGTCGCCCTACCACCCACACCCCAGATCCCAGTAGTCATCAGGCGCATTCGCGTACGCCTCCAGCCAGGTCGCCTGCCAGTCGTTGGCCTTGTACACGAAGTCCGCCACATCGGGATCGGTCTCTGCCGCGGCCTCCATCCACTCGCTCGTCAGGTCGATGCGACCCTCGGCGTTCCCCAGCCCTGGGATCCTGAGCGACAGCCGTCCGATGTCCGACTGCTCCCCCCACCGGTCATTCTCCGAGGTCGGCCTCAGCCCGTCCACATCCGACCAGGCCTCGATCCAGGTGATCTCGCCGGCGTCGTTGAAGGTGAACTCCTCGTAGATGGGGCAGCCGCGGCCTTCGTGGGCGTCGTAGTAGAAGACCACGTAGCAGCGGCCGAAGGGCTGGGTGTCGAAGGCCTGGCACTCCCGCTCGGGCACGATGGAGGGGTAGAGCTTCAGCAGGGTGTCGGTGGCCTCGATGTTCTCGCGAGTGTAGGCCGTGAGCTCGAGCCAGGGAGGCCACTCCCAGCGGGCCACCAGCTCGGAGTAGGGGGGCCACTCCTCGAGCTCCACGGTGTAGTCCATGGTGTCGAAGTACATGCTCGACGTGGACGCGTAGTACTCGGCGGTCCAGGTGGGCTCCAGGCATGAAGCGAGCGCACCGTCGTGGCCGCAGGGATCGACCGGCTCGCCGGTGTCGGCTGCGGGGCAGCCTGTGAGGATCAGGGCGAGGGGTGCGAGGCGGAACACAACCTAGATGTCCGCGCCACTGAACAGGAAGGCCGCACCCGCGGCGCTGCCGTAGCTGTCGTCGTAGGGGGCGCCTACCACCAGGTCCGGTTGGCCGTCGCCGTCCACGTCCTGACCTGCCGCCAGGGAGAAGCCGAGGGCGTCACCCGCGGCGTCGCCCCAGATGGTGGCGTAGGCTTCGTCAGCAAGGTCGAGGGTGCCCGAAAGGGGGCCTAGGACCACGAAGACGGCGCCGGTGGCGCTGCCAGCGGAGTCGTCGCCCTCAGCCGCGACCACGATGTCGTCGTAGCCGTCGCTGTCGATGTCACCCATGCCGCTCAGGGCGTTGCCCGCCAGCTGGTTGTCGGTGTCGCCGATGAGCTTGGCCTGGGCGGCGGAGAGGCTGGTGGTGCCGGTCACAGCGCCGGTGACCAGATAGGCAGCTCCGGCGGCCGAGCCTCCGCTGTCCTCCCAGCGGGAGCCGACCAGGATGTCGGGGTTGCCGTCGCCATCGACGTCGCCGGCGGTGGATACCGCGTAGCCGGCGTTGTCCATGGTGTCCTCGCCGGTGAGCTTGGCGTCAGCGTAGGCCAGGCCCCAGGAGACGCTCAGGGGGCCGTAGAGCAGGTAGGCGGCGCCGTTTTCGGTACCCGCCGAGCTCTCGCCCTGGGCGCCCACCAGCACGTCCACGTTGCCGTCTCCGTCGACGTCGCCCGCACCTGTGACGGCACAGCCCGCCTCGTCGCCCGCGGCCTCGCCGGCCATGGTGATGTCCATGGCGGTGGAGTAGTGGGTGGAGGTGAAGGGGCCGTAGGCCAGGTACGCCGCGCCGGTGGAGCTGCTCTTGCCGTGGGCGCCTACCAGGATGTCGTCCACGCCGTCGTAGTTGACGTCACCGGGCCCGGCGACGCTGTAGCCCACGTGCTCGCCCGAGGTGGTGCCCAGGATGGCGATGCCTGCCGCGCCCAGCTCGCTGTCGCTGCTCATGGGGCCGGTCATCACGAAGGCTGCGCCCGAGGTGGTGGAGAAGGTTGAGTCGTTGGGCACACCCGCGATGAAGTCTTCGTAGCCATCGGAATTGACATCACCCAGGCCCGCCACCGACCAGCCTGCGGCCTCGCTCTCTTCTGTGCCCCACAGGAAGACCTCGACGTCGAGGTAGTCCAAGTTGCCGGTGTCGCCGCCGGAGACCACGTACAGGGCGCCGGCCCCGCTGGCCTCGTCGTTGTTGCCGGGGGCACCCACGATGAAGTTGGAGATGCCATCGCCGGTCAGGTCGCCGGCGAGGCTCAGGGACAGGCCGGCATTGTCGGAGGCTTGGCCGTCGAAGATCAGGTCGGCATCGGAGCCGTACAGCAGGCGCTGGATGACCATCACGTCGGAGGTGAGGGTGTTGCCGACATCGTCGCCGTCGTTGGCCGTGGCCTCGAGGTAGACCTCGAGGCCGCGGTCGTAGCCGGACAGATCCAGGGACGAGTCGCTGCCCACCACGGTGCCGTCTACGTACCAGCTGTAGTCGTAGGCCTCGGCGTCGCCGTCGGCGTCGCTCCAGCCCGAGGTGGCCGCACTGATGGTGGAACCCCAGATGGCTGCCGCGGGATCCGTGGAGAGGCCCGTGAAGCTGGGGGCGGTGTTGAGCGCGGTGACGGTGCCGCTGGCGGTGGGCTCGCCGCTCTCGATGCCGTCGTGAGCGGTGACCTCGAGGTGGATGGCCTGGTGCTTGTCGAACAGGTCGCTGCCCAGCTCGGTGGACGTGGAGACCTGGGAGCCGTCGACGTACCAGGCGTAGCTCACGCTCACCTCGTCACCGTCGTCGTCGGTGGCCGTACCCACGGTGGCGGTGATGGTGTCTCCCTCGACGGGGGAGCTGGGGGCGATGCTCACCGAGGGCACCACTGGGAGTGAGTTGAGTACGGTGAGGGGATCCGACTCGACCGTGGGGCCCACCTCCTCGCCGTCGTCGGCGCCGGCGCTGCAGTACACGCTGTCGCCCCGGTCGAAGAGGTCGCCGTCGATGCTGGCGTCGTTGCTGACCTCGGCATCGTTGACGAACCAGGCGTAGGCCACGGTGAGGTCGTCGCCGTCGATGTCGTCCAGATCGGAGCCCACGCAGGTGGCGGTGGAGCCCTCGTACAGCTCGGCGGGGTCCAGCGCGACGGTGGTGAGGGTGGGAGCGGTGTTCAGTGGAGTGACGCTGTTGCTGGCGACTGGATCGGCGCTGTCGTAGCCGTCGCTGGCGGTGACCTCGACCCAGATCTCCTGGTGCTTGGCGAACCACTCGCCGGTGAGGCTGGCGCCCGTGGCGTCGCTGACCAGGCTGCCATCGACGTACCAGGCGTACTCGAGGAAGGCGAGGTCGCCTTCGAGATCGCTGGTCTCCACCGTGACCTCGAGCACGGTGTCCTCGTAGGCCTCTTCGGGGCCCAGGGTGACGGACTCGACGGTGGGTGGGGCGTTGCCCACCACGGCGGAGGCTACGGCGGGCTCGCCGTACTCGACGCCGTCGAAGGGGACGACGGTGACCTCCCAGGTCTGCCAGCGTTGGGTCTCGGAGGCGGGGATGGTTTCGTCGGTGTAGCTGGTGTCAGCGCCGTTGACGGTCCAGGTCCAGTCGAGCACCACGGTGTCGCCATCGGCATCGTTGGCGGTGGCGATGGCGGTGATGTCCTGGTCGCCGATGGGCTCGGCGGGATCCATCGTGAGCTCGACCGTGGGTAGGGTGTTGAGCACCTGCACCTCGGCCAGAACCGGAGGGCCCTCGAGGCCGCCGGCCACGGCGACCACCTCGACGCGCCAGATCTCGCCTTTGGCGGTGGCGTCGGCGGGAAGGACTTCTTCGGTGTAGTCGGACTGCAGCTCGTTGTCGCGGTACCACAGGTAGCTGTAGGACACCTTGTCGCCGTCGGGATCCACGGCGTCGGTGTGGACCTCGACCGTCAGGTCGTCGGCCGCGTCGGGCAGGCGTGGGCGGAGGGCGATCAGGCTGGGACCGGGCGCGCGGTCGGGGCCGCATCCGGAGGCCAGGAGCAGGAAGGCGAGTGCGGTGCGCATGGTTGTTCTCCTCACTCGGCCGAGCCGTCGGTGGAGGCTTCGTCTTCCATCTCGAACTCCTCCTCCTCGGGGGTGAAGTCCGGCTCGAAGCTCTCCTCGGGCTTGTCGTAGAACTCGTCATCGTCCGGATCGGCCTTCGCGGGTTCCTCTTCGGGCTCTTCGGCCTCCGCAGCAGGGGCCTCGGCCTCGCGGGCCTCGGCCTCGCGGGCCTCGGTGGTCTCGGCCTCGGTTGCCTCTGCCTCGGGGG
>CAZHIK010000136.1:5405-13181 GCA_964532635.1 uncultured Enterobacterales bacterium | reverse complement strand
GTTCGCCGATCGAGAGCGGGTGGTGGCGGTCCAGAGCTTCGATCCCCGCAACATGCCCAAGGTCCCCACCCCCGACCAGGGGCAGGCCGAGCTGCCCTTCGACGAGGCCGACGATCCCCCACCCCCGTGGGGCATCGCGGTCACACGCATGGGGCGCATCGCCCGCTTCCCCCTCGAGGCGCACAGCGATGTCTCCACCCGCACGGGGCGCCGCTACATGCGGGTGGGCAGAGGCGACGACGGCGTGGTGGCGGTCTGCACCTGCACCGGCGGTGAGTGGGTCACCCTGGCCTCCCACCGTGGCCGCGCCCTGGCGTTCCTTGTCGACGACGTCAACATCCTCAAGGGATCGGGTAAGGGCGTGATGGCCATGAAGCTGCGCTCCGAGGACCGCATCTTCGCCTTCGAGCTTTCCACCTCGACCATCCGGGGAGCGCTCGTCCACACCGAGCGTGGTCGTGAGCTGGTGGTCACCCCGCGGCGCTTCGGGGCGTCCCGCGCAGGCCGGGGGGCGGTGGTGCTCAAGCGCGGACACTTCGTGGACTGGAAGCGCGAGCCCGTGATCGTCCTGGACGAGTCGGGTGAGGAGGAGTGATGGCACCCAGGCAGTACACCGCCCGCGACATCACCGTGATGGAGGGCCTCGAGGCCGTCCGCAAGCGCCCCGGGATGTACATCGGCGGCACCGGGCGCGAGGGCCTGCACCACCTGCTCTGGGAGCTGGTGGACAACGCCGTCGACGAAGCCATGAACGGCTTCGCCAGCCACATCCAGATCATCCTGCACAAGGACGGTCGCACGGCATCGGTGGTCGACAACGGCCGCGGCATCCCCGTGGGCATCCACCCCAAGCACAAGCGCTCCGCCCTCGAGCTGGTCTTCACCACGCTGCACGCCGGTGGCAAGTTCGACCAGGGCTCCTACGTCACCTCGGGCGGCTTGCACGGCGTGGGCGCCTCGGTGGTCAACGCCTTGTCGTCCTCCCTGACCGTCACCGTGCGTCGCGACGGCGGCGAGCACCGGCAGGAGTACCGCCGCGGCAAGCCGCGCTCAGCGGTACGCCGGGTGCGAGACGCCCGGGGCTCTGGCACCCGCATCCAGTTCACCCCCGACGAGCAGATCTTCGGGGAGCGGGCGTTCGATCCCGACAAGGTGCGCGAGCAGCTCGACGTCAAGGCCTTCCTCAACCCGGGGCTGCGCATCGTCTTCCGCGACGAGACCAACGGCGTCACCCACGAGCTCGAGCACTCCGGCGGCCTGAAGGACTACCTCGACCACCTGGTCAAGAAGGCCAAGCAGCGCTCGATCCTCGGAGAGTCCTTCACCCTGGACCGTGAAGACGGCGGCGCCATCAACGGCGGCGGCTTCCGGCTGCCCATCCGCACCAACATCGCACTGCTGTGGACCGAGAGCCCCAAGGAGCGGCTGCACTCCTTCGTCAACGGCATCCCCACCCAGGACGGCGGCACCCACGAGCAGGGCTTCAAGGACGCGGTGGTCAAGGCCGTGCGCTCCTACGCCGAGACCCACGACAAGCTGCCCCGCAGCCTCAAGATCTCGGCCGAGGACATCCGCGAAGGCGTGGTGGGCATCGTCAGCCTGTTCCTGGCCGAGCCCCAGTTCCAGGGCCAGACCAAGGACAAGCTCAACAACCCCGAGGTGCGCGGCCAGATCGACGCCATGCTGCGGGCCGAGCTGGAGCAGTGGCTCCACGACAACGGCACCGCGGCCGACGCCATCATCTCCCGCGCCATCCAGTCGGCCCGCGCCCGCTTGGCCTCCCGAGCGGCGGTCCAGCAGGTGCGGCGCAAGTCGCCCATCAGCCGGCGCCTCAACCTGCCTGGAAAGCTGGCCGACTGCGCCTCGAGCGATCCCACCATCTCCGAGCTGTTCATCGTCGAGGGCGACTCCGCCGGTGGCTCGGCCAAGCAAGGCAGGGACCGCAAGACCATGGCCATCCTGCCCCTGCGAGGCAAGGTGCTCAACGCAGAGCAGGCGAGCCTGGCCAAGGTGCGCAAGAACGCTGAGCTGATGGACGTGGTGCGCGCCCTGGGCTGCGGCATGGACAAGGACTTCGACGCCTCGCGCCTGCGCTACCACAAGGTCATCCTGTTGATGGACGCCGACAGCGACGGCCACCACATCGCCACCCTGCTGCTCACCTTCTTCTACCGCTACATGCCGGATCTCATCAAGGGTGGCTACGTCTTCCTGGCCCAGCCCCCGCTGTACCGCATCACCGGAGGGCGCAAGACCTGGTGGGCGGCCGACGACATCGAGAAGGAGCGCATCCTGGGGCGGCTTCCAGCCCGGGTCAAGCCCGAGATCATGCGCTTCAAGGGCCTGGGCGAGATGATGCCCAAGACCCTGTTCCAGACCACCCTGGATCCCAAGAAGCGCCGCCTGCTGCAGGTCTCCATCCCCGAAGGCCACCTCTCCGAGACCGAGGTGGTGATCTCCAACCTCCTCGGGAAGGATCCCAAGGCCCGCTACAACGAGATCATGGCCCGCGCCGACGAGGTCGAGGAGCTGGACGTTTAGTTCGGTTCATCGAGCGCTCTGCGCACTGCGCGCAGCAGGCTGTCTCGTCGCGGGGGCTTCTCGACGAAGCCCATGGCGCCTTCCTGGATGAGGGTGTCCGCCGCACCTTGCTGGCTGTAGCCGGAGAACAGCAGCACCCGGAGCCGCGGGTCGAGCTTGCGTAGCTCCCTGAAGACCTCGACGCCGTCCAGGTCGGGCATCATCATGTCCAGGAGCACGAGGTCGATGGACGCAGCGTGGGCGCGGAACATGTCCAGGCCCTCCCGCCCGCCCGAAGCTCCGAGCACGTCGAAGCCCGCGTGCTCCAGGATGCGGCGGCTGGTGCGCAGGACCCCGGGTTCGTCGTCCAGCACCAGCACGGTCTCCATGCCCGAGGGCCGGCTGGGCGGGGGCTCGCTCGGTGCCGGAACGGCCTGGGTCGCCACGGGAAGATGGATCAGTGCTCGCGTGCCGACTCCCTGCTCGCTGGTCAGGCGCAGCTGGCCCCCGTGGCTGTGGATGATGCCGTGGCTGACCGAGAGGCCCAGGCCCGTGCCTCTTCCTACCTGCTTGGTGGTGAAGAAAGGCTCGACCGCACGGTCGAGGATCTGGGGGGCCATGCCCTCGCCGGTGTCGCTCACCACGATCAGGCAGCCCTCGAGTGGCTCTGCGAACAGGCGCTCCAGCACATCGGACGGAGCGGGCCGCGCCTCGATGTTCAAGGTGCCTCCGCTCGGCATGGCGTCGGCGCCGTTCATGCAGATGTTCAGCAAGGCCTGAAACAGCTGGGTTTCATCGGCGGCGACGATGAGCGTCGGATCGGCGCCGAGCTCGACCTGGATCTTCTTCGAGAGGGTGCGGCCGAGCAGCGTCGCCAGCTCCTCGCAGATGGGGGCGAGCGGCTGGGGGCGCAGCTCGAGCCGCCCCTCGCGGGCGAAGGCGAGCAGCTTCGAGGTCAGCTCCCGGGAGCGGGTCGCGGCCGTGATGATGTCGTCCACCAGGTCGGCTTCTTCGGTGGCTCCGAGATCCTCTCGCACCAGCTCGGCGTTGCCCAGGATGATCGCGAGCATGTTGTTGAAGTCGTGGGCCAGGCCCCCCGCCAGCATGCCGATGGCCTCCATCTTCTGCGACTGGGTCAGCTGCTCGGCCAGCTTTGCACGCTCCTGCCTGGACTGCTCGATCTCGGTCCGACGGCGTCGGATCTGGTGGTCGATGAGCAACCCGGCGGCGAGGGTGACCAGCGCCAGCAGTATGTGACCGATGATCACGGGCCTGAACGCCTCGGCATGGATCTCCTGCAGGGGTTCCATGGGAACGTCGACGCTGATGCCGCCTCGCAGATCGCCGAGCTCGTAGCCGTGGTCGGCGTGGCAGCGCAGGCAGGCTTGCTCTACGAACATCGGTCGCATCAGGCGCATGGTCTGGGCGCCTTCGACCAACAGAACTGCGCTGAACTCGTCAACTCCGGCTTCGAAGGCCCGCAGCGCCTCGACCTCCCAGGCGTCCGGGGCGTTGCCCGGGCGCAGGGGATCGAGGCTGGTGATGTGAGCTCGGATCCCCTCCATTTCCCAGCGCAGCTCGTGGGCCTGACGGGTCATGTAGGCCGGGTTGACCAGGGTGAGGGTGCGTCCGTCGGGGTGGGGGACCTCCCGATGCTCCACGTCGAGGTGTGGGTTGGGTGGCGTGTGTTCGCTGACGGGGACGTAGACCCCTCCGTGCATCGCCGACCAACGACGGTAGAGCAGATCCTGCTGGAACGAATTCCGAGCCTGGGAGCGAGCGCCTTCCGCCATCGCGGCCTTGCCACCGGCATGGTTGAAGGCGAGGGAGGCCAGGATCAGGACGAACACCGAGATCGTGACCGCAAAGGCTACGACTCGGGGCTGGCCCGACTCGACGGGGATCGTCTCGCTGCTCGGGGAAGTGGCTGTCACCGGGCTAGCCTACCGCAGATGGTGACCGGAAGGTCGGTCGGAATCAAAACACGTGGTCGAAGGCCATGTAGAGTCCGAAGGTGGGCTCTTGGGTCAGCGAGCCGTCGTCGTGGAGCACCGGGTCCAGGGCCCAGCCCAGGTCGATGCGGCCCACGAAGCTGCGGTCGAAGATGGCGCCAGCGCCGAAGCCCGCGGCGGGGTGTACCGGCAGGGAAGGGGAGAGGGCGGTGGCGTCGTCGCCAGCGCCCCACACCGCCGCCGCGTCGGTGAAGGGGGCCAGCTCGATGTCGAAGGAGCGCCCGAACAGCTGCCACGAGGCGGTGTGGATGCGTAGCTCGGCGTTGGCCACCGCCTTGCCCGGTGCGCGCACCCGGCCGAAGGACAGGCCCCGCACGGTGCGGCTGCCCCCGACTCCCTGGATAGGACGCAGCCCGGCCCAGTGGACCATCTCGTAGAAGGGCACCTCGCCGAACAACCACTCGCCCATCAGCCTCCCGGCCAGCACCATGCGGTCGCCGATGGGGCGGTAGCCTCGCAGGGAGACCAGGGGGCCCGCGAAGCCCCCGGCCTCTCCCTGCAGCGCGGGGGACAGCCGCCCCCCCAGCTCCACCACGTGGCCCCGACGGGGGGCGATCTCGGGATCGCGGGTGTCGTGAAGCACGCCGGCCATCAGCTGGACCGCCAGCCCGCCCGTCATGCCGTAGGGCTGCTGCTCGGCCAGGAGCGAGCCGTCGTAGGTCTCGATGACGCTGTACTTGGGGTTCACCGCGCCGTACACACTCCAGGCGCCGCTATCGGATAGCTCGTGCTGCACGGTGGCGTGCAGAAAGGGCTGCTTCAGGGTGTAGCGGTAGCGCTTGCGTCGGGGATCGTCGGCATCGAACTCCTCGGCGAATGCAGCCTCGCGCGTGGTGCCGTTGCCGATGCCCCAGTAGCCATCGTTGAGCCACTGCCGCCACGCTCCGTAGACCATCAGCCGGTTGCGGCCACGGGGGCCCAGCTCGAGGCCGTCGTAGCGAAGCTCGTGGTTCTGGTAGCCGCGGAAGGTGGCGAAGCCCTGGGCCATGATGGCGGCTCGGTAGGGCTCGATGCCTTCCTCGCGCCAGTTGATCTCGGCCCGGCCGCCGAAGCCCAGGCCGTCGTCGGTGTCGAAGCTGCCGATGGGCATGGCCAGCAGGCCGACGGAGCGCTCTGGGGAAGACTCCCCGGCCAGCCCCACGTTGGTCAGAAGGCTGACAGCGAGTGCGGACAGGGCAGTGGGCAGCGTGGCCTCCCGCGGTGGGGCTCCCTATAGTAACGGCCATGCACACCCGGTACGCAACGCTGCTCGGGGCGACGATGCTGCTTTCGAGCGCAGCGTTCGCTCAGCCCGACAACCCCTACCCGCCGGTGGACTGGGACATCGCTGCGGTCGAACTCAGCGCCCTGCTGGCCGGCTACCTCCAGCTGGACACCGTCAACCCGCCCGGCAACGAGACCCGGGGTGCCGAGTACCTGGCGGATGTGCTCTCCCGCGAAGGGATCCCCTGGGAGATCCACGAGCACGCCCCCGGCCGAGGCTCCCTGGTGGCACGGCTCGAAGGCTCGGGGGAGCAGGAGCCCCTGTGCCTGCTGTCCCACATCGACGTGGTGCCCGGTGAGGAAGAGCACTGGCGCGAGGGCTACGGCCCCCTGTCGGGCCGCATCGACATCGACGGCGTGCTGTGGGGACGGGGAGCGCTGGACATGAAGGGCATGGGCGCCCTCGAGCTGTACAGCATGGTGCTGCTCGCCCGCCATCGCGTGCCCCTGGAGCGCGACATCGTCCTGCTGGCGGTGGCCGAGGAAGAGGTCGGTCAGGGTGGCATGGGCTTCGTGATGGACGAGCTGTGGGACGACATCGGCTGCTCCCATGTGGTCAACGAAGGTGGCTTCGGCCTCGAGGACATGTTCTTCGAGGGCCAGGACTTCTTCCCCATCTCGGTGGGTGAAAAGAGCGTGCTCTGGCTACGGATGGTCGCCACCGGCGAGCCAGGCCACGGCTCCACCCCCCGCTCGGGCAGCGCTGTGGAGCATCTCCGCCGCGCCATGGACGCCATCGAGCGCCGTGAAGCCGAGCCTGCCTGGCATCCGGCGCTGCTAGAGTCTCTGGCGAGCGTGGGCGCGGAGCAGGGTGGCTTCTCGGGCTTCGTGCTGCAGCGACCCCGGTTGGTCAAGCTGCTGCTGCGGGGCAAGCTGATGGGCAACGAGCTCACCCGGGCATCCATCACCACCACCGTGAACATCACCGGGCTGTTCGGCGCGTCGGTGCCCAACGTGGTCAACTCCGAGGCTGGGGCCCTTCTGGACTGCCGATTGCAGCCCGGCGTGAGCCGGGAGGACATGCTCACCGAGCTCGAGGTGCTGGTGGACTCCCCCCACATCCGCTTCGAGGTCATCGGCTATCACCCAGGCGAGGTGTCGGACTGGGACGATCCCTTCTACCGAGCGCTGGCCCACCACGCGGTGGACGGCCTCGAGCGGGCGGTGGCCGGGCCGGTGCTCTCTGTGGGCTACACCGACTCCATCCTGGCCCGCCAGGTGGGCGCCAAGGCCTACGGCATCATTCCTTTCCTGATCAGCCAGGAGGAGCTCGAGGGGATGCACGGGCACAACGAGCGCGTGCCACTGTCCGAGCTGTCCAGGGGCCTGCAGGTGCTCTTCCGAGCGATCCACGACGTCTCGCACGATCCCGACGGCACCTGGATCGACCCAGGGCCGGCGCCTCCGTCTCCCTACGCGCCCGCGCCCGAGCCGATGTAGGGGCGGGGTTCACCCCCGCCCGCTTCTACGCCCGGCCGAACATCCCCATCAACCGCTCACTCAGCGCGTTGTGGTCTTCCTCGATGTCGATCAGGGCCTGATACACCCGCGCCAGATCTGTGCCTGGAACCTTGGCGATCTCCTGGCGATACATCTCGATGGTCTCGTCCTCGCGGGGGCGGATCAGCTCGATGAGCTCGCGGTCGCTCAGGGCGCTCAGATCGGGGAGCAGGGTGGGCTTGGGGCGCCGCTTGCGAAAGATGGCGCAGAGCAGGCTGGCGTGGCGACCTTCGATGCGCTGCAGGGAGCGGAAGGTGACCCGGAGCAGGGGGTGGGATGACGAGGCCTGGACTCGGGAGTACAGCTCTGAGGTGTTCAGCTCCTGCATGATCATGCGCTCGCCGCCCGCGACGATCTCGGGAGGGTAGTCCACGTCGCGCCCGAGCACGCGGTGGCTCCCATCCGGTTCGACCATCAGCTCCGGCCACGCCCCGCAGGCGGGGCAGCGACTGGGCCTGCCCAGGGAGAACACGGCTTCACC
>CAZHIK010000136.1:2591-5395 GCA_964532635.1 uncultured Enterobacterales bacterium | reverse complement strand
CACAGCGCACAGAACCAGACACCGGGCAGGGCTTCGGACATGGGGACTCCACGAGCAATCGTTTAGGGGAACGGCACGTAGTCCTATCGAGCCGGCCGGAGGTCGCCCATGGAGCATCGACACCGTGAGGTCATCCAGCTCGTGCGCAACCACGAGCACATCCACCCCGGTGGACCCACTGAGACCATGGAGCTGTGGCAGGCCATGGCGCTGCCCATGGGCAGTCGGGTGCTCGATCTCGGTGCGGGCTTCGGCGGCCCGGCCCACTGGCTGCGCGGAGCGGGGGCCAGTGTCCTTGCTCTGGATCTCGAGCAGGCCAACTGCCTTCGCTGTCGGCACCACAACCCCGAGCTCCCCATGCCCACGATCCGGGCCGACGCGGTGCGGCTCCCCTTGGCGGACTCGAGCTTCGATGGAGTCATCGCCTGGTGCATGCTGGGCTTCGTGGAGGACCAGGCCGGGCTGTTCGACGAGGTGGCTCGGGTGCTGCGGCCCGGCGGGCGCTTCGGTGTGGATGTCTACACCGTGCGCGACTCGGCGCTCTACGACCCCTCCCGCACTCCGATGCGGCACATACACCCCCGTGAAGGCTGGCTCGATCTCATCGCGGGCTCACCCCTCGAGCTGGTCGAGGAAGCCGATCTGAGCGATCAGTACGCCGACGACTACCGCCGCTTCATGGTCAACCTGAAGGTCCAGATCCCCGCCCTGAGGGTGCGCTTCGGCAGAGAGCGGGTGGCCGACGCGGTCACCCGCTTCTCCCGCAACGTCAACGAGGTGCTCTTTGGCGGCAAGGGCGGGCTGCGGCTGGTGTGCGAGCTGCCGCCCCTCGAAGCCTAGCTGCCGGGCACCGGCACGGGGGCGATGGTGATCCAGCCGCGGGTGCTGCGGGTGCGAACCTCCACGGGGACGGGCAGCAGGTCGCTCTCCATGTAGAACAGCGCCTGGGCTTCGGCGTCGAAGTCCAGCTCCAGCTTGCCATCGGCCACGTGCCAGCTGCAGGGCACCTGGGCCCGGATGGCGCGGAAGCGGATGCTGTCCCCAGGCTCCAGGATCACCAGGCCTTCGAGGTCGGGGACCACCACGACGGCGCTGTCCGTGGCGAACTCCTCGAGGGGCAGCAGGGGCCAGGGCATCGGAAGGCCTGTGGTGTCGATGCAGAAAGGGGCCAGGTCGAACAGGCCTGGCTCCACGCTCAGGTCCACCGTGTCCGGGCAAGGGGTGGCGAAGGGCAGCAGGGAGCGCAGGGGAGCGTCGGCCTGGGCGGGGAGGGGGGCCAGCAGGGCCAGGGCCAGGAGGGAGGAGAGGGCGTGCTCGCGCATGGGGGAGGCTCCGGGGTGAGGGGCCGATATCGACCGTTCACCAAGCTCATCGGACGGCTCGACGGAACCTGCGGGGGCATGCGGGGGTCACGGAGGGGACTCAGCCCGGACCCAGCAGCCCCGTCAGCCCCAGGTTGCCGCTCACGCCGGGCTCCAGGGCCACCTCACCCATCACCCAGCCCTCGGTCTTGGCGGCGGCGCCCAGCCACAGGTCGAGCCGCTGGGCTGCGCGGTAGGACAGCCGCGCGTGGACCCTGCCACCGGGCTGGCGCTCGCTGGCGTCCCAGCGCTGGTCCCGGGGCTGCAGCCACAGGCCGAGCCCGGCGTCCACCACCAGCCCGTCCCAGGGCAGGTCCAGGTCCACCAGATCCAGCTTGAGCCCTGGGAACCAGCCTGCCTCGGCCACACCACTGCGCAGCTGGGCCTTCACACCGAGGCCTCCCCGCTTCACGGCCCCACGCGCGTCGATGGTGTAGCCCCATGGGGTGAGGGTGTGGCCCAGGCCCGCGATCCATCGATCGCCTTCGCCGCCCACCATGCGGAACCCGTTGACGCCGTACAGGTGGGGGTCCAGTAGGTTGAGCAGATGCAGGCCGAGCTGCTGCTCGAGGTAGGCCTGCTCATCGGTGCTCAGGTCGGACCAGGCGATGTAGCGATCTACGCCAGCGACTGCGGGATGCTCGCCGCGAGCCTCGTAGGGCTCGTCGGGGCGCCGCATGTCGTAGACCCAGGCCGTGCAGTCCGGCCCGGTGAAGTCCCGCAGATCGGGATCCGCCAGCCGGGCGTTCTCCTCGTCGATCAGGTTGTCCACGTCGGGATCGCTGCACAGCGCGTGGTAGCCGAGGGTGCTGATCTGTGTGGCCAGTAGAAGCGGCGCCATCCAGCTGTCCGCGGTGTAGAAGGGGCCCAGGATCCGACCCTCGCCGCCGTGGAAGAACAGCTCGTCACCCCCCCGTTCGATCAGGGCTTCCTCGGCCTCCATGCCGGCAGACATCAGCCGCACCATGTGGGCCGGCGTGTCACCCTTGAGCCTCGACAGCGCCTGGTCGTCCACGTGATCCACGGAGATCATGCCGTTGGACCAGGCCTCGGGGTGGTAGATGCCGTTGCGGCTGGTGATGCCCTGGCTGCGCAGCACCGCCCGGTGCCACTCCTCGTGCATCCAGCCACCGACGATGGTGAGCAGGAAGGCCGAGGAGCCTGCGCTGGCGATGCCCAGGCCGGTGCGCAGGCCAGGCTTGTCGGGTAGCGCCGCGAACCAGGCCCGCTGCAAGCCGTGGACCGCCATCCGGTCCACGCCCCAGGCGATGTCCAGGGACTGGGCCATCGTGGGCCCGCTGAACCCCATGGCTCGACTGGCGGGCATGTCCAGCAGGGTCAGCGGCAGCTGCAGCTCGTGCTGTGGCGCGGGCTCCGCGGCGACCACCGTCGCGGCGAGCAGGGCGGTGAAGGAGAGGGGCATGGGGGCCTCGGCCCGGGGTT
>CAZHIK010000136.1:0-2581 GCA_964532635.1 uncultured Enterobacterales bacterium | reverse complement strand
GGCGAGCCACTCGCTGCCCAGCTCCCAGGTCTTGATGAGGGTGTCGAGGTCCCCCACGGTACCGCAGACCTCGTCCGCCAGGTCCTGCGCGTCGGCCCAGGCGTCCACATACTCCACGTGGAAGACCGCCTTGTCCGCGCCGGTGAACACCTCGAGGCGCTCGCACTCGTCGTAGCTGGCGCACTCTTCGTTCAGCGCCCAGTCGAACCAGGGCTCGAGAGCCTCGAGCTGGTCCAGGTCGTTCTTCAGGCCTACGGAGAGCCCCCGCTCGTGGGCGGCGTCGGCCAGGAAGCGGTTGTAGTCCAGCTGCTCGGTGGCGTTGAGCCCCAGCCCGTTGCGGTTGGCGTAGCCGTCGACGTTGTCGGGCTCGACGCCGTGGCAGCCCCGCGCGGCGGCCAGGTCGAGCCGAGCCGCCATGATCTCCCGCACCGTGGGGTCCATCACGTCGATCCAGTACTCGCCGGGCCAGCCGTCCAGGCCGGCGCCCACGGCGCTGTCGGGGAAGTCGGCCGCGTCGTCCCGCCAGTCCTCCATGGAGCCAGCGGAGAAGTAGCAGATCAGCGTGCGCCCGTCCGCGAGCAGCGCCTCGAGCTTCGCGTCCGGGGCGTCGTACAGGTCCACGTCGTACATCGCGACATCGAGGCTGGTGTCGATCACCCCCGACAGCTGCCACTGCCAGGAGGTGCCGGGGGCGGGGGCCCAGACGTCACCAGGCCCCACGGGCTCCTCCGGCTCGTAGTCTTCGCACTGCCCGTCTCGACGGACCTGGCCTTGCTCACACTCGGGTTGGGTGCCGCAGCCGGCCAGCAGACCGAGCAGGAGGAGCAGGCGGCTCACAGCGCCAGCTCCACCGCCACCTGGCCGCCCACTTCCACCACGACACTTGCTGCGCCGGCAGGCGGCTCGAGGTGTGCGCCGGTGGTCTCGATCAGCAGCGCACCATCGGAGCCCCAGGCTCGCCAAAGGCGGTAGGGCTCGCCCTCGTCGAAGCCCGTCGCCGGGGCGGTGAGGGCACCGGTGCCGTCACGCACCACCCGGGCGCTGTGGATCGGGAGGGGCGGGGAGGCCCCCTCACCGCTCCGGGAGCCAGGGTAGAAGGCCGGGTCGAGGGGATCGTCACGCCAGTCGCAGTGCACGAAGCTCGAGTACATGCCCACATAGCCCGCACCTTCGGCGTAGCAGAGGTCGGCCAGGCCCTGCAGGCTGGTGCCCGAGGGCACCATGTCGGCGGCGTCGCCGTACATGTGGCGGGAGTGGGTGACCCCGCCCACGCCGGCGTTGTAGCCCGGGGAGCGGTAGCCCGAGTTGACCGTGATGGAGCCGCCGGAGGCATCACGCAGGGCCTGCAGGTGCTCCACCACGTGGGACTGGAACACCCCGTACTGGCCCTTGCGCCACGACATCAGCTCCTCGAGCACGAAGTTGGCGGCAACGGCCAAGTCGGGATCGGCGTCGTAGAGGTCCACGAAGCGGGTGGGCTGGGCGTACTGGGCCGATCCCCCGTAGGGATCGGGGTAGGCGTAGTCGGAGCCCCATGCGCTGCGGTAGTCAACCAGGTCGACGCAGGCGTTCCAGCCTCCGCCGCGCCCGGGGTAGCAGACCTGGGGGCGCTCGGGGTTGGTGTCTGCAGGATCGCCCGTGTCTTCGGGGGGAGGCGAGGTGTCCTGTGGTGGGTAGCTGCCGGTGTCTTCGGGCAGCCAGTCCAGCTCTTCCTCGCCTTCGTCCAGGGGCGGCAGATCACCGTGGCGCTCGCTTCGCACATCCCCGTCGGTGAAGCAGCCGGTGGCGATGGCGAGCAGCAACCACATGGAGTTTCCCGGGCCTACTGCTTGACGATCTTCACCAGCTCGACGTCGAAGACGAGCATGCCGGCGGGTCGGCCGGGCTTGCCCTGGTAGGCCAGGGCCTCGGGAATCCAGATGCGGCGCTTCTCGCCCTCGACCATCAGCTGCAGGCCCTCGGTCCAGCCCGGGATGACGCGGTTGAGGGGGAACTTGGCCGTCTGGCCCCGAACAACGGAGCTGTCGAACATCTTGCCGTCGGTGGTCCAGCCCGAGTAGTGCACCTCGACCACCGAGGTGGCGGCGGGGTTGGCGGCGCCGGTGCCGGGGTTCAGGACCTTGGAGGCCAGGCCCGAGGCGGTCTTCTCGGCGTCGGCCGGCGGGGCGGCGACGTCGGCGGGGACCTCGGGGGGCTTGACGATGGACAGCAGCTCGACGTCGAAGACGAGCATGCCGGCGGGGCGGCCGGGCTTGCCCTGGTAGGCCAGCTCTTCGGGAATCCACAGGCGGCGCTTCTCGCCTTCGACCATCAGCTGCAGACCTTCGGTCCAGCCGGCGATGACGCCGTTGAGGGGGAACTTGGCCGGCTTGCCGCGCACCACGGAGCTGTCGAACATCTTGCCGTCGGTGGTCCAGCCGGTGTAGTGCACCTCGACCTGGGAGGTGGGGCCGGGATTGTCGGTGCTGGAGCCGGGCGAGAGCACCACGGACGCCAGGCCGGAGGGGGTGGTCTCGGCGTTGGCGGGCGGGGCGGCCACGTCGTCGGGAGCGGGGATCTCGCTGGGGGTTGCGGGCTCGGC
>CAZHIK010000135.1:0-13222 GCA_964532635.1 uncultured Enterobacterales bacterium | reverse complement strand
CTTCCTGAATGCCGAAAGCTCCAAGGAGATCGTCTTCACCCGCGGCGCCACCGAGGCCATCAACCTGGTGGCCTACAGCTGGGGGCGCGCCAACCTGAAGGCAGGCGACGCGGTGCTCATCTCCGCCATGGAGCACCACGCCAACATCGTGCCCTGGCAGCTGCTGCGCCAGGAGCGTGGCATCGAGCTGCGGGTCATCCCCATGGACGAGCGCGGTGCTTTGCGCATGGCCGCCCTCGACGAGTTGCTGACCCCCGAGGTCAAGCTGGTCTCCATCGTGCAGGTCTCCAACGCCCTGGGCACGGTCAACCCCATCGGCGAGATCATCGCTCGGGCCAAGGCCGTGGGCGCCCGGGTGCTGGTGGACGGAGCCCAGGCCGTGGCCCACGAGATCGTGGATGTGCAGGCCATGGGCGCCGACTTCTACGTGCTGTCCAGCCACAAGATGTACGGCCCCAGCGGGGTCGGCGTGCTGTGGGGCCGCTACGACGTGCTGGCGGAGATGCCCCCCTGGCAGGCCGGCGGCGACATGATCCTCAGCGTCAGCTTCGAAAAGACCATTTTCCAGAAGCCTCCCGCCCGCTTCGAGGCCGGTACGCCGAACATCGAGGGCGCCATCGGCCTGGGTCAGGCGGCTCGCTTCCTCATGGGGCTGGACCGCCAGGCCCTGGCGGCCCACGAGCAGGAGCTGCTGGCCTACGGCACCGAGCTGCTGCAGCGCATCCGTGGCCTGCGGGTGATCGGCACCGCCCCCGACAAGGGCCCAGTGCTGTCGTTCGTGGTGGACGATGTGCACCCCCACGACATCGGCACCCTGCTGGACCGTGCCGGCGTGGCGGTGCGCTCCGGCCACCACTGCGCTCAGCCCGCGGTGCGGCACTTCGGCCTGCCGGCCACCACGCGGGCCAGCTTCGGTCTGTACAACACACGCGAGGACGTCGAGCGTCTGGCCGACGCCCTCCACCACGCGATCCGGGTGTTCCGATGATGGGCGACGACCTGTACCAGGAAGTGATCCTCGATCACGCCAAGCGACCCCGCAACAAGGGCTGCGCCTGTCAGTTCAGCCACTGCGCCCAGGGCTACAACCCCCTGTGCGGCGACGAGATCCAGGTCTACGTGCACCTGGACGAGGGCAAGCTGCGCTGCATCAAGTTCGACGGCCAGGGCTGCGCCATCTCCACAGCGAGCGCCAGCCTGATGACCGAGGCGGTCGAAGGCAAGCCCATCGAGGAGGCCGAGGCCATGGCCGACGAGGTGCTGGCCCTGGTCACGGGCAAGCGCGACGACGCCGAGGGCCTGGGCAAGCTGGTGGTGCTGCAGGGTGTCGCCCGCTTCCCCTCGCGGGTCAAGTGCGCGGCCCTGGCCTGGCACGCCCTCAAGGCCGCCATCCATGGCGACGAGGATCTCGTGACTACGGAATGAACCGCAAACGGGCGGGGATGAACCCCGCCCCTACATCGCGGAAACCTATGTAGGGGCGGGGTTTATCCCCGCCCGCAGGAGGCACCATGGCACTCCGCAGAGGACTCAGAAAGCTCGCCGGCCGCGCCGCCAACAAGGCCTTGGGCCGTGACGAAGCTCCCCACTCCCGCTTCGAGCCCCGGGCCAGCGCCCGCGCCCCCAAGCCCCCGACAACACCGGAGCCCAAGCCCTGGGCAGGCCTGCCCCGGCCCCCCAAGCCCCCCGACTTGGCCGAACCCGACAGCGCGTGGCCCGAGGACAAGCAGGATCTGCACCGCCGCCTTGTGGCCAACCTGCGCCAGGTCTACGACCCCGAGATCCCCATCAACATCTTCGACCTGGGCCTGGTCTACGCCGTGCACATCGAGGGTGAGGGCGAGAAGGTTCGCGTGGAGCTGACCCTGACCTCCCCCGCCTGCCCCATGGGCCCGCAGATCGTGGCCGACGCCACCCGCGCCATTCGCGAGACCGAGGGCGTGGTCTACCCCCGCGTGGACCTGGTCTGGGAGCCCCCCTGGGATCCCAGCGAGCTGCCCGAGGAGACCCGGCTGGAGCTGGGGTTCTTCTAGATCACTCCGCCAGCCCCATCACATCCAGCACGAAGGCTTGGTCCAGGGCGCGGTCCTCGAGGTGGCCGTAGCGACCCGATGAGCCGGCGTGGCCGGCGCCCATGTGGGTCTTCAGCAGCAAGGGCGCGTCGCCGGTGCCCGTGGCGCGCAGCTTGGCTACCCACTTGGTGGGCTCCCAGTATTGGACCCGGGGATCGTTCAGGCCGCTGGTCACCAGGATGGCGGGATGGTCCACGGCGGCAACGTTGTCGTAGGGGGAGTAGGCCAGCATGGTCTGGAAGGCGTCCGGCTGGCGGGGATCGCCCCACTCCTCCCACTCGATGGCGGTCAGCGGGATGCTCTCGTCGAGCATGGTGCTGACCACGTCCACGAAGGGCACGTGGGCCAGCACCACCGCGAACAGGTCGGGACGCATGTTGGTGATCGCACCCATCAGCAGCCCGCCGGCGCTGGTGCCGGAGACGGCCAGGCGCTCGGGGGAGGTGTACCCCGCGCTGACCAGGTGCTCGGCGCAGGTGATGAAGTCGGTGAACGTGTTGACCTTGTGCTCCAGCTTGCCGGCCTCGTACCAGGGTCGGCCGAGGTCACCGCCGCCTCGTACCTGGGCGATGCCGACCACGAAGCCCCGATCCAGCAAGGGCAACACCGTGGCGTCCCACTCGGCGTCGTAGGGCACGCCGTAGGCGCCGTAGCCGAACAGCAGGGCCGGGTTGCCGCCGTCGAGCTCGAGGTCGGCTCGGTGGACCACCGCCATGGGAACCCGGGCGCCATCAGCGGCTTCGACCCACAGGCGGGCAGTGGTGTACAGCTCGCGATCGTAGCCGGGCACCGGCAGTTCCTCGAGGCGGGTGGTGCCACCGTCAGCCAAGCCGGCCTCGAAGATGCTGTCGGGGGTGACCATGGAGCTGTAGCCGAAGCGGTAGGCATCGGCGTCGTACTCGGGGTTGTCCTCGGTCCACAGCACGTAGGAGTCCTCGGGCAGGCCCACGCTGTGGGATACATCCGTGTCGGGGTCCCAGCTGCGCAGCTTCAACAGGCCGTCTTCCCGCTCCCACAGCACGAAGCCGTCAGCGAAGGTTTCGGCCCCCAGCAGGCGCACTTCGGGGCGGTGGGGGATCACCTCGACCCAGGCGTCGCGGCCGCGGGCGTCCACCGGAGCCGAGACCAGCCTGAAGTTGAGCGCGCAGTCGGCGTGCCGGCCGTGCTCGTCGTCGCAGTCGTTGGTGGTGATCCAGAAGCGGTCATCCTGGTGGGCGATGCGGTACTCCATGCCCGGATGCCGCGGAGCGATGGCCTCGAAGCCGCCAGTGGGATCGTCGGCAGCCAGTACTCTCACCTCGGTGGTGATGCTGCTGGCCATGGTGAGGGTGAGCCACTCTCCGCTGCGGGTCTTGCCCAGGTGTACGTGGAAGCGCTCGTCGTCCTCCTGGTAGACCAGGGTGTCGTCTTCCTGGGGGGTGCCCAGCACGTGGCGCCAGGCCTGCCAGGGGCGCAGGGCCTCGTCCAGGGTCAGGTAGAAGAAGCTGGTGCCGTCGGCGGCCCACTGCACCGACCAGTAGCTGCCCTCGATGGTGTCGGGCAGCAATTCGCCGCTGTCGGTGTCCAGCACCTGCAGGCGGTAGATCTCGTCGCCGGCGGTGTCCGTCGTGTACGCGATCAGGCTGTGGTCCGGGCTGGGCTCCCAGGTGCCCAGCTCGAAGTAGTCGTGGCCCTCGGCCAGGCTGTTCTCGTCGATGAACACCTGCTCTTCGGCACCCTCATCGGGCGCCTTGCGGCAGTGGATGGTGTAGGCCTGCCCCGCCTCGGTGCGGTGGTAGTACAGCCAGGGCCCGTGGCGGTAGGGGGGGCTGGTGTGGTCTTCCTGGACCCGAGCCAGCATCTCGTCGAACAGCTGCTGGCGCAGTGGTGCCAGGTGGGCGGTGGCGGCGTCGGTCCAGGTGTTCTCGGCTTCGATGTGGCTCATCACCGCCGGGTCGTCGCGGAAGCGCAGCCAGTGGTAGGGATCGGGCCGTTCGATCCCATGCTCGCTGTGGACGTGCTCCCGCTGCTCCGCCAACGGCGGTGACAGTTGGAGCGGGTCGGCCGCAGCGGCGTCGGGGGGCGTGGCGGGCGGAGGGGCGCAGGCGACGAGCAGAGCGACGAGTGGGTGCATGGCGGTCCTCGGGCTTGGCCGGGATCTATCACGATCCTCTGGAAGGCTCAGCGCGACAGCACCCAGCTGACCTTGCTCTGCAGGCGCCAGGCGAGCTCTTCCCCGTCATCGTCCACCCGTCCCCCGAGATAGATCGCGCGCCCCGGGGCCTGCTCCCAGGCCATCAGTACTTCGGCGGCGGTCAGCTCCGAGAAGCTCGAGCGGTCCAGGATGGCACGGGCCCACAGTGTGCGGGTGGCGTAGGCGTCGAGCCGCGCCCGACCCACCCAGCCGTCGTAGAGGGTCTCCCCCCCATCGATGGCCCGCTCCCAGCCCCCCTCGAAGCCCAGGGCCAGGCGGGGAACAGGCTCGAGGATCAGCTCGCCGATGGCCCGCAGGATGAGCACGCTGCGCGGGTCGTCGGAGTCGTAGTAGGGGGACAGGCCCGAGGCGGTGCCGCCCCACAGCTGCAGCCAGTCGGTCCAGGGGCCGCCGGCGTAGAGCCTGCCGACGTGGCGGTCGAGCCAGGTGTCAGACCACAGCTCACCGCCGCGCTGATAGCCGGCCATCAGGGTGGTGCCGTTGCCGAACTGCATGAAGGTGTGTGGCGTCCAGCGGACGTATCGGAGGGTGCCGTCGGTGTGCCACTCGGCGCCGGTGGCCACCGGGATCATGTAGATCAGGGGCACCGCGTCGGCCTCGGGGCGCGCGATGTAGCCACCACGGGCGCCGACACCGGCCAGGTCGGCGTCTACGATGTAGCCGTTCTCCGCCCGGAAGTCCGGGTCCACCCAGTCGAACCAGGTGTCGAAGAGCCAGTGCTCCGAGCTGTGCCCGACGGAACCCGAGGCGGCGGGTACCCAGGTGGTGGCACCGTCGGTGAAGGTGGTCTGGGAGGTGAGCAGGGCGCCTTCCGCGGTGAGCTTGTCCCCTATGTGGGCGTAGGTGTCCACGCCCAGCAGCCGGTTGGTCAGGCCGGTGCCGAGCACGCTCTTGTCGGACGCCAGCAGGCCCACGTGGCCGTCATTCCCCACGTGGCGGCGTAGCCGCAGCACGGTCTCCATGGCCTGGTGGCCCTCGAGGTCATCGTCGCTCCAGCCGCCCCCCTCGGACACCGAGCCGCTGGGCCGGCTGTCCATGACGTGCAGCGCGGCGGCGGTCCACTCCTTGCCTTCCTGGGTGGCGTGCACGCCGTAGGCGGGCTGCACCATCGCGCGGGTGTAGACCAACTCACCGAAGGGGTGCTCGAACCACTCGCGGCCTTCGAGGAAGAACGGTCGTTTCTCCTCGTAGTAGAGCGCGTAGCGGCGGTTGACCTCGATCTGGGCACCGTCCGACTCGACCTCTGAGAAGTCGGGATTGGCCGCCGCCAGCAGCGAGGTGGTCGGTGTGGGGGACCAGCGCACCGTCAGGCCGGGCGAGGCGCCGCCCACCCCCCAGCGGGTCTGGTCCGGCCCGTCGCCGGTGAGCCCCCAGGACAGCTCGGGGATGAGGTCGAGCCCGCGGCTGGGAGGCAGCTCTCCGGGTCCGCCCACCACGGCTTGCTGGATGAGCAGGCCCTGAACGTCCGGGTCGATCTCGGGCCAGTAGCTGACCTCCGAGCTGCGGGCGACGTAGGCGCCGATGAGCAGCCCCACCCGGTCGCAGCTGGGAGGGTGACGCACGATGCGCCAGGGGATGGCCAGCTCCACCCGGTAGCCCGTGGGCGTGGACGTGGTCTCCGCTTCCCAGATGCCGTCCCAGGACAGGTCGGGGTAGCCCACCGAGCCCAGCTGGGTGCCGTCCATCTGCACACCCAGGGGGTTGACCGAGAAGAAGTAGGAGCGCTGACCGTCGCCAGACGGGTCCAGGTAGAGCGCCACCGAGTCGTCGTTCCAGCGGGTGTCCCGCCGGCCGATGCGGGCACGGATGGACTCGGGCTCGGGGTCCACCACCTCGATCAGGACGTACAGGGCCTCACTGTCGGCCACGAGCCAGGCGGTGGTGGTGGCGGTGGGTGGATCCCCGGGGGAGGGCTCGGCCTCCACCAGCCCGGTGATGCGCTGGGCCTCGCGCCATGCAGGCTCCTCGGCCAGGGCGTCGATCGTGATTGCGGCGTCCTGGACGTAGGGGATCTCGATGTCTGCGAAGAGGGGCATGGCGCCTCAGCGAGCCGTGGTGCGTTGGCTACTCGATGCTGATCACGTAGTCGCCCTGGGACTGGTGGAAGCCCCCGATGCCGATGATGATCTCCTGGCCCTCGGTGGCGTCGAAGCTGACGATGGACTGGTAGCCCGACGCGTCGTCGTTGCAGGTCAGCTCGGTGCCGCCGCAGCTGTCGAGCACGTACGCCACGGTGTCGAAGCCCGAGCCGACGGTGGAGTAGGTGTAGGTGCCGTCGGCCGGGGCGGTCCAGGTGAGCTCGAGGTTGCCCACCGCTGGGGGGCAGCTGCCGGTGTGGGCCTGGTCGAAGTGGGTGTGGGTGCCCGTCCAGCTGCCCGTGCCCGTACCCAGGTCGCCGTCGGGGCAGCTGGAGGTGAAGGGGTAGATGGACAGCTCGCTGGGGTTGGTCTGGCTGGTGTTGAACGAGTCCACCACCACGACGATCTCCTGGCCGGCGGTCAGGTCGATGGCGAAGGCCGAGCGACCGCTGCCGAGCCCGGGGATGTCCTCGCTGCAGGCCAGCTCGGCGCCGGTGCAGTCGCCGTCCAGGGCGTACAGCACCGTGTCGCGGTAGGCGCCTACCGTGTCGAAGCTGTAGCGCCCGTCGTCGGGAGCCACCCAGCCGTAGGTGCTCTCGGCCCCGGCTCCGCCACAGCTGCCCGTCATCAGCTCCTGATCGAAGGGCACGTCGGGCACGACCTCGTCTCCGATGGCGCTGCCCAGGTCGGTCGCCGGGCACTCGATGCAGGCGACGTCGCCGTCGCAGTCCGTGTCGTCGCAGTCGGTCAGGCCGTCGCCGTCGTTGTCGACGCCGTCGCTGCAGTCGGCTTCGCGCTCCCACCAGGAGCCGCCGCTCAGCCCGTAGTCCGAGGCGTCCAGGCCCAGGAACTCGATGGCGGTGGGGTGTACATCGAGATGGGAGCCCGCGCCGTCGTGCAGGCGGGTGGAGAGCAGGCCCGGCGCGGCGATGATCAGCGGGATGGTCTGGTAGTCGTCGCTCATGGTGCCGTGGGAGCCCCCGGCGTCGCCGCCGTGGTCGCTGGTGACGATCACCAGCCAGTGCTCGTTCTCGATGCCGGGCCGCTCCAGGATGGCGTCCACCAGCTCGCCGATCAGGCTGTCGGCCAGGACCACGGTGTCGTAGTAGACTTGCTCGCTGGCCAGGTAGCCCACGCTGTGGCCGGCCCCGTCCACGTCGTCCAGCGCCACGAAGTGCACGTTGTGCAGCCCGCTGCGCAGCAGGCCGGCCATGGTGGCGGCCACCTCCTGCATGGACCCGTCCCCGGTGCCGTCGGCCACGTCGTCCTCGAGGATCTCCCAGATGTCGGACCACTGGATGGTCGCGGCCGTGCCCAGCCCCAGCTCGTGCTTGGCCCTGTACAGGAACGAGGGGTAGTCGGTGTTGCGGCCGTCGTAGCCTCCGTTCGAGGTGATGCCGTGCACGGTGGTCTCCACGCCGGTGAGGATGGAGGTCCAGCCTGGCCCCGAGCTGGTGGCCCCGGTGAGCTGGGTGACGGCCGAGTAGCTCCACAGGCCCCGCTGCATCAGGCTCTCCATGACCGGGGCGTCGATGCTCAACATCTCCTCGCCGTCCAGGCCGTCCACGCCCACCACCAGCACGTTGCGGCTGTACTCGGTGGCGGGGCGCATCAGCACGCTGGCGTTCACCTCCACCTCCGCCGCGACGGCGTCGGTCTTCGCGTCCCACAGGGCCACCTGGGCGCTGTGCTTGCCGCTGACGAGCTGGTCGAAGGCGATGGTGACGCTGAGGATGCCGTCGGCCAGCGTGGCGTCTACCCAGGGCTGGGAAGCCTGGACCACGATCTCGGCGCAGTCGGGGTCGTCCGCCTCCACCTCGATCTCGCTCACCGGGAGGTCCTGGCCTTCCCACCAGTCGAAGCTCACCGTCTCCGCGGACAAGGTCAGTTCGCCAGCGCCCCCGGCGCAGGGATCGCTGTCCTGGGGCTCGGGGGCGGTGTCCTCGCAGTCGGGGGGCGCCTTCTCGCCTGTGTCGGGGAGGATGGGATCCTGCGGGGTTGGGCAGCCCAGGGTGAGCCCGATCAGTACGATGGGGAGGGTGCGCATGGGGACTCCGGGCGGTGTTGTGGCGCGAACGACGATGAGGACCGGGGAACAGGCTACCTCAGCGGAACTGGCGGCGGGATCGATTCGTTGAGAGCGGACTCGAAGTGGCCTTGCCGGCTAGGCGTCCAGCTCCGGATCGCAGTGCCCGGCCAGCTCCACGTAGGCGCGGCCGCTGACGTCGCCCTCCACCACGCTGGCGCCTTCCCAGTAGGTCTCGTGGTCGCTGTGCAGCTCCTGGTCCTCGAGCACGGGGGTGACCGTGAAGCTCAGGTCCCTGACCTGCAGCTCCCAACCCGAGGGGTAGGTGCAGCCGGTGTGGGGGCTGGTCCACTCGCCGGTGGCGCTGACCTCGATCTCGTCCTCGCCCAGCTCCTCGGTGAGGCAGTCGGCGCCGGAGATGGAGCCGCCCACGACCTCGTCGGAGCCCCGCACCATGAAGAGCATGATCTCGCGTTGGTCGTCCAGCTGGATGGCGAACCAGTCCCAGCCGGACTCGGCCACCAGCAGCAGGTTGCCCCACTGGTGGTCCATCCAGCCCTGGCCCGTCACCGCCCGTGCTTCGCCGTCGACCTCGAGGCTGCCGCTGACCGACATACGCTCCCGGCTGTAGTACCAGGTGTAGCCGCCCACGTCGTACTCGTGGTAGCCGTCGCCGTGCTGCAGCACCACGGGCTTCTCAGCGCTCAGCTCGAGGTCGAAGCTGTAGCCGGCGGCCTCGCCGTGCAGGCTGTCCTGTCCGTCCAGTCCCTGGGCGGTGTTGTGCTCCACCGTCAGCTGGATGCCCTGCATGCCGGGATCTGGCAGCTCCTCGACGTGGGTGTGGTCGTAGGAGAAGCGCCCAGCGTCGGTGTCGGCCACGGCCACGTGGGCCATGGTGGCATCGTAGACACCCAGCTGGAAGACGAAGAAGGTCTGCTCGAAGCCGTAGTAGCGGCCTTGCTCGTCATGCAGGTGGCCGGTCCAGTACCACCACTCCAGCAGCTCGTCGTGCATGGCCTCGTCGTCGGGGAAGACCACCTCGCCCACGGGCTCCTCGTCGCAGAAGTCGGCGGGCTGGCCCGTGTCCTGGGTCGGGCAGCCGACGAGGAGCAGGGCGGTGGTGCAGAGCAGTACGGATCGGAACATGGTGCCTCCGGGGGCGTCTGCTATCCGGCAGGGCCCCGAAGGGGGAGCTTCACTGCACCTCTTCGTAGCGCCGCTCGTCTTGGCTCGAACGGTCCGGGACCTTTCGGGCTATGATTGAGGGGAGGCGGCTCTGGAGGGGAGCCATGAGCGTCAACATCGCGATAGCTGAGGGACGAGCGCCGATATTGGCGTTTTTCCTGTTGTTGTTGCTGCAGTCCGCCTGCGCCAGCCTGCTGAACGAGCCGGAGGTCATGGACGACAGCGGCGTGCGCACTCCTGCTTCGCCGGGCCTGCTGGGGGCCGGAGTCCTATCCCCAGGAGGTGGTTCCCTGGCCGCGGATCGGGACGGCGATGGGGTGGCGGTCGGCGAGGACTGTGACGACGGCGACCTCAGCGTGGGCGCCCCGATGGCATGGTACGCCGATCTCGATGGGGATGGCTGGGGGGATGACGAGATCGAGCAACGCGCCTGTGAGGCCCCCTCCGGCTTCGTGGCCGTGGCGGGAGACTGCGATGACAGCGACGCTGCGGTGAGTCCCTCGGCGCAGGAAACCTGCAACGGCGTGGATGACGACTGTGATCGATCAGTGGATGGGGACGACGCGGTGGACGCGATCCCCTGGTACCAGGACGGCGATGGCGACGGCTTCGGCGACGACCTCAGCGCGGAGTGGGGCTGCGAGCAGCCCTCGGGGCGGGTGGCTCGGGGTGGGGACTGCGACGATGGCGAGCCGACGGTGAACCCTTCTGCCGCGGACACGATCGACGGGCGGGACACGGACTGCGACGGCGTCGGCGACGAGCTGGCGCTGGCCACCAACGGCCCGAAGGTCGCGGGAGCGGCCAACTACGACCTGCTCGGCACCTCGGTGGCCGCCGGCGATCTCGACGGGGATGGGTACGCGGATGTGGTGCTCGGGGCGACAGGTACGGATCTGCTGCCCGACTTCGGCCGCTGAAACAACCACGCAGGGCGCGTGTACGTCCTGAACGGCCCCATCAAGGAGGACATCGACGTCCGGGACGCCGACTTCGAGATCCTGCCTGACTACACCAACGAGTCGCTGGGGAACGCGCTGGACGTGGCCGACTTCGACGGCGACGGTGTCGCGGATCTGTTGGTGGGCGCCAACGGCGAGTACGCCAGCGATCGAGCCGGGCGAGCCCTGGTGGTGCTGGGGCCCACGCAGGGCTCCCTGCAGGCCGACGACGCCGACCTGGTGCTCTGGGGGCGCAACGACCAGGACCTCGCCGGAAACGACGTGGCCTTCGTGGGGGACGTGGACGGCGATGGCCACGGCGACCTGCTCGTGGGGGCCCCGGGAGACAAGGTCTCGGGCGATCTGTCCGGTGTGGCCTACCTGGTGCACGGCCCCATCTCGGGCACCTACGATCTCGAGGACGTGGGCACCTTGCTGCTGGGCGAGGCCAGCAACGATCAGGCCGGTGAGCAGGTGGCTGGTCCGGGGGATCTGGACGGTGACGGGCTGGACGACCTGCTCGTGGGCGCCGCCTGGCATGGCTCCATTCTGGCCGGGCAGGGGGTGGTGTACGGGCTGCTGGGCGTTCCGAGCGGTGAGCTGTCACTGGCGGATGCCGATCTTCGCATCAGCGGTGACCAGCCGACCACCTGCATGCCCGAGGAGATCGTGGGCCCGGGGGACGTGGACGGCGATGGCCTCGACGACGTGCTCTTCACGGGCCTGGAGTACGGCTCCGAACAGGACCGCCGTGGCCTGGCCTGGTTGATGACCGGGCCCATCAGCGGCTCGATGACGGTGGCTTCGGCCCGAGCGACCTTTGCGTCGGAGTCCTGGGCGGTCAATTGGGCCTCTGCGGGGGCGGCCGGTGATGTGGACCGTGACGGCTACGCCGACATCCTCCTGGGGGCCGACGATGCCAAGGACACCACCGGAGCAGAGGTCGGCGCGGCTTACCTGATCCTGGGGCCCATCTCCGGCTATCACGAGCCCTTCCCCTACGATCTGGCCCTTGTGGGCGAAGGGGAGAGCAGCTGCACCGCCGCGGCGCTCACAGGAGCCGGCGACGTGCAGGGCAACGGCCACACCGAGATCCTGGTGGGGGCGCTGTGCGCTGACGCGCCGGGCCACAACTCGGGTGCAGCATGGCTCTTCGAGAGCGCGGGGCTGTGGGAATGAGGCCCTCCCTCGCCGCATTGGCGTTGTGTGCCCTGGCCTGCAGTGAGTACCGCATCCACGACGAGCCTCGGTCGCCCGAGGAGCCGGGCACTGGAGACAGCGCCGGTGGCTGGGACCTCTGCCTGGAGCCCGAGGCCTCGGAGCCCGGCGAGCTCCCCGTCAGCGACGCGTGCGCCGAGCGCGAGCCCACGGGAGCCGTCGACCCGGTCTTGGAGTGGTCCTGGGGGGACTCCTCCTTCTGCGGCCCGCCCGTGGTGGGGCCGCTGATGGACAGCGACGGCAGCGGCGCACTGGACGAGGGGGACCTCCCCGTGATCCTCCTGTACCAGGAGCAGGCAGTGGTGGCCCTGTGGGGCGACGGTCGTGGCGAAGCCTGGAGGTCCAGTGGACGCTACGGCCAGGACGGCGGCCTGGCACTGGGGGATCTGGACGGCGACGGCTGGCCCGAAGTGGTGACCGCTGGCAACCGTGAGGTCTGCGCGCTGGATGGCCGCAGCGGCGCCGAGCGATGGTGCATCGACGGGCTGGAGGCGGCCTTGGATCCCGCGGGCATGAGCTTCCCCGCCATCGCCGATCTCGACGGCGATGGTAGGCCGGAGGTCACCGTGGGGAGCGCGATCCTCGACGGTGCTACCGGCGCGCTCCGGGGACTGGGCACCCTGGGCATCGGCGCAGCGCCGTTGGAAGGGTCGGGCGACGACGTCCGCTACGGCGCGTTGAGTGTGCCTATCGATCTCGACGGCGACGGCCAGCTCGAGCTGGTCACCGGCAACGCTGCCTACGACGCATCCGGCGCCACCTTGTGGTCCAACGACGGGCTTGACGGCCTGGTGGCGATGGCCGACTTCGATCGGGACGGCCGGGGCGAGATCGTCAAGACCAGCGGCCACTGGCTGGTGGGCATGGACGCTGATGGCAACACCCTGTTCGAGCCCCGTGGCTACGACGGGAACCTGGGGCCCCCGGCCCTCGGTGATCTCGACGGTGACGGAGTCCCCGAGATCATCTTTGGCTCCGCGGACCGGCTGCAGGCAGAGGGCTGGGACGGCAGCCACCTGTGGGGCGCTGCGGTCACCGACATCAACGGCGCTCCAGGTCCGGTGCTCTTCGACCTGGACGGCGATGGCCTGCTCGAGGTCCTGTACGCCGACGCCGAGTCCCTCACCGTGCGCTCGGGTCGGGAGGGGACTCTGTTGTGGGAGTCGGAGGAACACGCCTCCTTCACCGCCCTCGAGACCCCGGTGGTGGCTGACGTGGACGGTGACGGTGGTGTGGAGATCGTGCTGGGTCACTGCTCGGGCGAGGCCGCCCTGTCGGTGTGGGGCAGCGAGAGCGGGACCTGGCCCCCGGGGCGAGGCATCTGGAATCAGCACGCCTACCATGTCAGCCACGTCGGCGATCTCGGTGAGATCCCCAGCCCCACCCCCGCGGGTTTCACGGAGCACAACAGCTTCAGGGCCGGCCCGCCGGACTGGAGCGCCCCACCCAACCTCACGGTGGAGATCGTCGAGGTCTGTGAGGACGCCTGCGCCTTGGGGCAGGTGTGG